>CAYPPC010000044.1:2072-14878 GCA_964412435.1 uncultured Paludibacter sp. | reverse complement strand
TCGTTTACATCAAAGTCGATATTGCTATCGGTAAAGGTGAACTTATCACCGACAGCAGTAACCACACCGGCACCGCCTGATGATAGGCGCGGGTAAATCGTATCAAATGTTTTTGCCTGCTCGATGATGCCGTAAAGCGCGCTGTTTGTGCTCTGGATATATTGCCCTTCCGATTCCGGTAGGCATAGCGGAAGATTACCACCGCGATAATCTATCGGCAGGTTACGGTGTGATCCGTAAGGGTAGAGCCTCGTAACGAGCGAAGAGTTGTCTATCGAAACCCGCTCGATATCATAAAGCGTAGCCGGATATTGGAGCGTCACCTCACGCTCGGTACTCACTTTTTGCAGGTGAATGATATTGCCGGCAAAGTGATATTCTGTATCAAACTCATCAGCTAAGCGGGCAAGAACAGAGAGGCAATTCTCATGTTGGAATGTAAGTGTCAAATGTTCGGTATCTTCCGGAACACTGCCCAATATCCAGGTGGATGAGCCGGTGCGGTTCAGGTTGGCAATCAGCAGCTCCATAAATAGACGTGCATTTCCCGTAAGAGAAAACTCCCCTTCTGGCAATTTCGGTGTGTTATCGAAGAGCATATACAGCACATCTGCCGTGTCGTGTTTTGGCGATTTAAAAACCGCATTGTAGCGGAATAGCCTGGTTGACAGTTTCGCAACCTCGGGCAACTCTTTGAGTTTCCAGTGTGTGCCATCATAGTCGATATAATCACCTATCTCTAACGCTACATAGTCCGGAGTCTCCCAAACTAAGCGGATAGTCTCTTCACCCATTACCGCCCGCGCAATCACTGAAGTAGTGAGCGGTTTAACCGTTGTTACAACAGTGCTTAAATGGCGTTTAATCGTTATCATATACTCGCAAATTGGGGTTGTACTCTTTTACAGAAATCTCATAACTCACAGCGACACGCCCACTTTTTAGTGAACGCGGCTTTTTGGTGCAAACGGCATCGGTAAAGAGCAGCGACACTTGTACGTCCAAATCAGCCACATAGAGCGTGAAGGCATCCGGTGTAACTATTTCTGCAAAAAACGCTTTGTATTTTGCCCAAAAGTCAACATCATCGCTGCCCACTATCAGCACGTTAATTTTATAGCTTCGTGCCGCATATACCAAGGGGCTTACGCGATCAACAGCTACACCGTGCATATCGGAAAAGTCGTGCTCCAGGCGCTCCTTTACTTTGGGCGGAGATATAATATCGTTGTAGCTCCCCTTTAATATCTGCACGCCAAATAGCGTGTAGAGGTCTTTGTTATTTATTTTCCAACGTCCGTTCATTGCTACTGTATTTTCATGCCGTTATTTTTCAGATAAATCAAAATATCTCTAATCTCACCGAGCGAGAGCGCACTTTTGCCGGTATTGTCGCGGATATCATGCAGCACAGCCAGCGATGCCCCCATTATATCAATCGATGATTTGCTATTGCTTAAAAGCTCGGCAACATTGATCCGCATGCCGGTTATTTGACCCACCAGAGCAGAGCCGGTATCTTCGGTTAGTTTTGCCACATCGCCTTTGATGCCGGCGGCTCTGCTCGCGTCGTCTGCATCGTAAAGCGATGTGCCCAGCATGGTCCCGACTTTATCGTACATAGCACTAATAAAGCTTTGAGCCGCCGGAGTGGTTGCCTCGATTGATTTCAGCGTATTCTCCATTTGCTGGGCGGCAAGCGTTGTTTTTTGGGTGTCGCTCAGGCTGTTGTCCTGGTATATTTTTTTAACCTTGTCTGAGAATTCCTGAATTGTGCTGGCAAAAAACATAGAGTAAGCCAGATCGCTAATCAGCTGCTTCATGGCATCACCCATATAATCTTTAAAGTCATCAACGACATCCTTGGTGCTGTCAATGTTGGCAGTGATAACGCGCATCAAATCACCGCCAAGAGAGCCGAATATGTCGGTCAGATAGTCATCGAGGCCGGCCAGTGCTACCTCGTATTCATCGGCATATTCAAGCGCAGTTTCTAAGGCCTTGCGGCTACTATCCTCTAAGTTTTGATTTTCGAGTACCGCAGCTGCCAGCTCCTTGTTGAGTCGACCCTGACTGTCAATCAGCCCGGGATAGGCCGCAAGTAGCGATGAATAAATCGCCTTCTCGCCACCCCAGCCAAAGAGTCCGGTTTTTTTGGTGCCGGTTTGCACCTGTGCACCCGTGAGTGCTTGGAGTGCATTGTTTTCTGCGTTTCGGAATTTCGCGGCTTGCTGTGCGTAAGCGTTTGCCCGAGCCAGGGCATCAGTACCGGCAATGGTTTGCGCACGCTCCAAAAGCTCATTCTGTTTTAGCAGTGCCATATTGTAGGCCTCTTGAGTAGCTAATTTAGCATCAGCCAGTTTCTTCAAAGCCTCCTGGTGTGCTTTTTCAGCTTCAAACACTTTGGTAAGCGTGGAAGTGACCAGTGCAATAGCACCTCCGACAATACCGCCCTGTTGGAAGCCTTGCAGTGTTGAGTTGGCAATATCCATAACCGCACCGATGCTGTTGGCTGCGGAGCTGGCTGCGTCGCCCTCTTCCTTCGAGAGGGATTGCAGCAAACCAATAGCTTGGTCGGCAAAGAAGTTAGCCGCACCCAGATACTGCTCTAATGCACGGGTGTTGGCATCGACTGCTTTTTCTGCCGCATCCATGGCGGCGGTGGCATCCATTGCCTGTTGTGCGTCCTTTGCCCCGGCCAAATCGTCCTTCGCTTTTTTCAAATCTTGCAAAGACTTGATATAAGCCTTCAAACCTATCTGTACATCAGCCGCACCGGAAGCGCGCACAGACTCCATGATCTTAGCCCCTTCAGTTGCTGAGAGTTTGCCGGCAGCAATCTCTGCATCGACGCGCTTTTGCACCTCGGCAATAATATCTTCGGTTAGTTGCTTGTTCAGCTTCAACTTATCATCAGTCGCCGCTTTGTAGGCTTCCGTTTCCATTATCATCGATGCGGTGGTTTCGCTCACCTGTCTGTTGCGTTCTACACCGGCAGCGTCGGCAGCATCTTTTGCCGCTTTCACCTGTGCTTCCAATGCTGCTTTTAGCTCCGGATTTTCTGTTTTGTTTGCCTGGTGCTGCAGGTCAGCTGCACGCTTATTCAGCGCGTCTATTTTTTCTTGAAAATTGCTCTCTATCTGCACCCGCTTTTCGGCATATTCGCCGGCAGCTTTCAAAGTCTCTTCGCCATACTTCTTAATTTCGGCAGCTCGCTTCGCTTCATATTTGGAAGTGAGTACTAACTTTTCATCTTCAAATTGCTTTAACTTTTCGGCACTGATGCCTGTTTCAGTCAGTGTTGTGGCCGGAACAAAGCCCGCTTCATCCTTATGCGCTTTATTGTAAGCGTCGATAATGGCCTTTTCCTTTTCGGTGATTTTGTTCGTTTCAGCCTCCTGTTCTGCATCGATTTGCGCTAAGCGTTTTTCTAAACCATCCTGCATAGCGTCCAACTGCAGGCGGGCGGTTTGCGCCTGTATTTCTATGATTTGCTTTTGAATGGCTAATTCAGCATCGTATTGCGCTTTTGTAGGGGTGCGGGTGGTGGGAGTGCCGCCGGGTGGAGCGGAAATATCAATTAACGAGTTTTTAGAAATATATGATTTTATAGCTTCGATTTCGGCATCAGCTTTTGTTCGAACTGACTGGGCACTATAATATTGACCACGATACTTATTGCGGAGCTCATTTTGAGCCGCTTTAGGCATGTTAGACAAATCGCCTTCAAACACCGTTATTGCATCTGAGTATTTTCTCTCTGCCTCATATTTTTTAGAGAAAAGTGTTTCTAACTCTTTTTCTGCTGCCCGAAGTTTTAGCGACTTTTCAAGCGCGACCATATAGGCACTGATGGCTGTTGTGTTTTCGCGTATTACGCGCCCCTCCTCATTGAGCTCAGCGGTGTAGCCCGGTATCTGCTCTTTGAGCTTCTTGATGATATCGAATTTGTCTTTTCGAGATACGTTTTCGGAGTTCAGAGCTGCACGCATGGCCTCAATTTTAGCCATCTCCTTGCCATAGGCATCACCGATCTGCTTTGAAAGCTCTGCCTGCAGTCGTGCCTCCTCCTCCAGTGCCTTGTTTTTTTCGTCCTGCTTTATTTTCCAGCTTGAGTATAGTGTTATCAATGCAGCAACTCCGGCAATAAGAACACCTATCCCGGTGAACATTAATGCACGTGCGGCAGCAGTGGTTACTCCGAGTGTTGTGGCTACTTTCAGATTAGCAGCTGCCCACAGCTCTTTCACCTTTACCAGCAGCACTTCCGTTACATAGCTCTTTTTATTCAATTGCTCGGCCACTTGCTGGATGCCGATGCTGATGGCCATCACCGACTGCAGGCGGGTTTGTATCTTGACTAACTTTTCTTGCTCTGCTCCAAATAGTGAAGCTACACCCACACCGGCAGAGAGCGCACCGGAAAGCATAGAAACGGCACCAACGGCGGCTTTAAATCCGCGATTGGGATCGGATAAAATAGTTGTTTGCTGATTAACGGATTTAAGCTGCTCCGATAGTTGCTCTAAGTTTGCACGGGCGGCAATCCACTCATCAGATCCGGCCATTCCTGCCGACTCTAAGCGCGCTAAGACCTCCTTGGCGTTTGTCACTTTGGAAGTCAGTCGCTCAAATGCAATGGCAGTTTCGTCCAACTGTGCATCTAAGTCTTTCAGAGTCTCTTTATCCGTAATCAGCCCGCGCTTGAGCATATTCAACTGCTCAATCAGCGCGGCTTTATCCTTACCCGGTGCTAACTTACTGATGGCTTTCTCGGTCTGCTTGATGGCGGCTTCCGTCTCCTTCATATCCGCTTTTAGCTCGCGAATCTGCGCTCTTACTTCTTGCTTTGCCTCTTTTGCAGACATGCCTATCTTGCCGAGTGAACCCTGCACCTTTTTCCCCTCGCTGTCAACGTTCCCACCAATGACAAAATCTATATTTACCGGCCCTAAATCTGACATAATTTATTTTGTTTTTCCCGAGTTCCCCCTTGTGGGGGTTAGGGGGCTGTTAAAAAATCAACTAATTCCTGATCGTCTTCAATCTCTTTTATATTGTCGCCTACCGGCACCGTGCGCGGCATATCGGCTAACTTCAATTGCAGGTTTAACCAGGGCTCACCCCACAAAATGTAGTTGTGCGACCAACCGGTCTCTTTTTGCAGTGAAAATATAATTCCGAAAAGGCTATGGGAAGGCTCCGTTCGGTGCTTCTTTAACTCCTTTTCTTTTGCTGACCCAAACTCCTCGGTGCTGTCATCATCATCCTGGTGAGTAATTTGGTAGTAGTCGTAAAAGGCTCTGCCCGCCCATACACGAAGAGCCACATTACCAATTCTTGTAGTTGGTCTGTGGTGCAACGCCTGCGCAGCACCCGCGCCAGCCACCCGCGAAAAAGGCGTATTTTCCACTTATCATTCAGTAGCAAAGCGGCCACACTACGCGTTACCGCCGGCACATTTTCCGCTATCACATCAAAAGGCAGACTCAGCGGCCCGCTCCCCATCTCCTTAATTAACTGTTCAGGTTCGCTGCCCACATCGAGCGGTTCCGGATCGGCTAAGTGTGCCAGATCTGAGAGGTAGATCAATGAACCTAAATAAGTGCGCCGCACGTTAAGCGTCATTGTCTTTTTCCGGACGAGCCTAAACAAAAGGGGCGCGGGGATTTTCAGCCCAACGCCCCTTTCAAGCAGCGCGTCGGCTGCCAACTTTTGCATTTCTGCGCTCATACTAACCTATTGTGAAAGGTGCCACACCAGACTTGGTGGGTGTTAATACTTTACCCGTGATTAGTACTTTTGCGATACCGGCTCGTGCCGCTTCATAGTCAATTACTGCCTTAATTGATACGCGTGGGAACGTGAATGGTTTCCCTTTTTTAGGAGTGAATTTGACTGATTTTTCAATAATTTCGGACGTTTCCGGTGCCTCCCATTTATCATCGGGCGCGGTGCCGGTTACTTTACCACCCAGCACCTTTACAAGTACATCGGGGGCAAAATTGATAATTCCCCATGCTAAGTTCGATTTTTTCGCACCTGGCATCACCTCTGTCGGATCGTCACTCTCCTCGATTTCGTGTTCGATATCTTCCCCTTCTTCCTGCCGGAAGTAGGCGGTATCCTTGTATGTACCACCGAGGGCGGCAAAAACTGTCGCCACACCCCCATCAGGTGCGATATCGCCAATTTCGATTTTGCTAACGCTTACAATTCTTTGTTCTACCATGATTTTAACTTCTATTTAAATGATTTTGAAAACTCTTTTAATCCATTTTAAAAGCCCGCTTTTGCGAGCTGCATAACCAACGCCCAGCGCAGTGCCGGCAATTACGGTGGTGATTCCTACCCACCAAATCCAGCCCCGAACAGGCACTTCAATAAGCTCCTCTACATATACCGGAATTTCGCGGGTGCCTAAGCCATATTTTTCTACCCAGCTGTAAAATACACCGAAGCTATCCACCCGGCTTGTAGTGGTAAGCACATTACTATGTAACTGAATAGCCGGCGGCTGCACATGCTTTCCGGATTGAGCCCCTAAAAGCTGCTTCATGTAAACATTGCCCAGGCTGTCACACTCTAAAAGTGCCTCTAACCAGGCACTGTCTGCCGGAATAATAATTGTGCTGTCGCGCACTAACTCTATATAGTGCGTTTCTGTGCGCAGTTCTACTACAGGCTTTTTGGCCGTGCAGCCAATTATTAGCAGAGCAATTGCAATGACTATTACCGCTTGTTTCATACTATGAAGCTCTTAACTGGTTGATAACGTCATCATCCACACCCAACTGCTCGAGTGTTTTTATCACCTTCAGGTTGGTTTGGATCATCCGATTTACCCGCTTTTCTAAGGCAGCGAACTTTTGCTCTAAAGCAGCTTTCTCTTTTTTATGCGCTTCGGCTTCTTCGCTTTTTTCAACGTACATATCAATCAGCTCTTTATTTTGGCTCATCAGACTATTAACTGTTTTCACCATGGTTTGCACAGTGGTATCGACTAATTCAACACCCGCTTTGCCGGCACGTGCCTGCGCACCGTCTGCATCCGCTTGAGCTGTTCGCTTATGCGAGCGCAAGGTTAGCAGGGTTCCAAGTAGCCCGGTCCCCAAAATAAAGTTTAATACAAGGCTGATTATAGAAATTACGTCGTTCATAGCTTTACGCTTTTGTCTCAACAGGCTCAGTCGGCCTGCTCAAGTGTTTGTACTCTTTTTCCGCATCAAAGCAAGGGCATATTTTAACCCACTCGTTGGGGCTGATAATACCATCGCCGTTTAGGTCAGGTGACAGATCACGGTGTCCTACGATCCTGGCATCCGGATAAAGCGCGAGCAGTTCTTTTAACAATGCGAGCAGCTGTGCCTTTTGCTGCGGTGTGCGGGTATCCGTTGGTTTTCCGCTTGCATCCAAACCACCCTCGTAGCATACGCCCACACTGGCGGCATTAAAGCCGGTAACGTGTGCACCCACCATTTCGAGCTGTCGCAATGCTATTCGGTTTCCGGATTTTGGGATATAGAAATGATATCCCCAGCTGTTGAACCCGCGTGCCCGGTGATCGCGCAGCATTTGGTCGGCGGTATAGTTGCTCGTTACTTTCGTTGCCGAACAATGCACCACAATTAAGTTTGTTTCTCTCCTTTTTGCCATTTGATTTTCCTTTTTTAATAGTGAGTGGCCGGCGGCCCGGCATATCACCGGTACCGCCCCACTCACACCACACGGGTCTGCTATGTTATTTTTACTACTCTCCAGCTCGGGTGATTAACACCTCATAAGATGCGCTTGAATTTCCATCAGTGGAAGTCACTGTAATTACAATGATATTTTCGCCTACGGCTAAGTTGCGTGCATCGCTCGCCTCACCACTAACAAGTGTTGCGGAACCGACTTTAATTACTTGTCCCTCATATTTTTCTGTCGCTGTAATGGTAGTCGCCTCAACATTATTGGCCACCTCCATGGTGTAAGCATATTTGTTTGCTTTGAATGTAGGCACAAGAGCACCTGCACTGAATACCAAAGTTTTGAGTTCAGTTGAGCCAGCCTCGGCAGCCTCAGCACGACCGTCATACAGTACGATGTCTTCACCAAACACAATATTGGTATCAGCTTTCATCAGCATTTTGAAGAAATACTTCTCACCGGCATTGGTCAGCTTGTCAATCAAAATTGCATCCTGATCATCTACCAATGACACACCTGCCCAGAAGTTAGAATCAACTCCGGTTGATGTTACAGCTGCTACAATTACATCTTTTGGCCAATCAGCAAGCGGCACAATTTGAATACCCTTGAATCGCTCCGGATTCATATTGGTATAGTCGGCTCCCTTGCTTGGTTTGTCGGTCAGTTCGTATTCGTAAGCTTCCGCATCTTCCGTGCTCATAAAGAGCTTCAGGTTCGGGTTTTTCTTAATTGCCTTCGGAATGCGTGCACGAACCAATTTCATCTTAGCGATTACGTTGGATTGTGTCAGTGCCACGGGTGAAGCTATCTTCCGGACTTCACTATCGGCCGCAATACGCGTTAAAATTCCGTTGAAATACTCACCCTCATTATCTCCTAACTCACCGTTGATAAACTCGTTACCCATTTCAAAGTCAACCACCTTGGCCAATTCTGCCAATAGCTTGGTTTGCACCTGCGGCGGCAGTTCTGCAAATACTAAATTACCGGTGGGCTGGAACGGACGCCAGATGTTTTCGAACACCCGGGGGTTGAATGTGGTAAATGCCATTATATCCTTGGGTTCAAGGTACTTCTCGTCAATGGTGAAGTCGCCTTTACTATCGGATTCAACGGGCTGTTCTTTGCGCTTTTGTAGCATTTTTCCGGCCTTCAGGCGCGGAATTGCAAACTTTTTGGTAACATTGGGCTGCACGCGTATATGCCCGCCGGCTACAAGCTCATTGCCGGTAGTGGCACGCACCAATAGCTCCTCCAATACTTCGCCTGCATAAGCCGACGTTATGGTAATTGCCATCGGCAACACCCCGGCAATGGGGCTAAGTGAGCCCACAACCGACAGCGCCATACCTGCACCAATTACGGCAGCCGGCGCGAAGCCGGTAGCGGCTGCAACTGCACCGCCCACAACAATGTTGAATAGCAACATCGTTAAAATCGAAACTAAAAATTTAAGTGATTTCATTCTGCTGTTTTTTATAAAATGATTTTTAAATAATAATTAAACACCTTTCAAATACACTGCTTTAGGGCTATTTTGCGTTAGCGGCAATCTCTTTTTGACGCTTTTCCCACGCGCTCTCTTTCTGATCATCCTCATCGGCCAGCGTTTCGCTTACCGACTTACGCGGTTCCATAGCACGTAGCATTGCCATCGCCGCATCCGGAGACGCATCATAAAGTGCGGTCATATCTTTTCTTACACTGCCGTCTTCCTTTTCGCTCAGGCGGCCATCCTTTAGTGCCAGTTCTAACTCAGCGTCAAACTCGGCACGCTTTTTCTGTTTTTCTGCCAATTCGATAGCGTCTAACTTATCTTGCAGTTCTTTTTTGTCAGCGCGCTCCTGATTCAGGTCAGCCTTCAGCTGGATGTTTTCGGTCTGAATCGGCTCAATGGCGGCGATAACGTCCTGCTCGCTCGCGTCATCGGCTAATTTTAAATGTTTGATAATTTCGTTCATACGTTTATTATTTTTGGTTGGTAACTCCTTTAATGGGTTTTTCGAGCTGTCTGACAGCTCTATCAGGCCGCCCTCTGTATCGTAAAGTGCCAGCGCATTGTTATTCGCCCCAATATCTACGATTGAGGCTTCGCGCATGCGCCATTTGGTTATGGTTTCATAGCGTTGCCCGGGTTTGATGTACTTAGGATCATTCGACGACTCAATGGGCACGGCCCCCGCTGATGCCATGCGCAGCGTACCGGCTTCAACCTTACGCGCTATTTTTTGCGAAAACTCATCGCTGTCAAATACCGGCTCGGCTAATATCTGCCCTTTTTCCACACGTATGTTTTCCCAATGGCCTATCGGCAAAAGGGTATCTTCCCGGTCACCCCAGGAGCGGTTGTGGTTCCACAGCATAATCGGATTGCGCTTAAACTGTTCTAAGTCGGCACCATCGGTCATCATCCAGAAGCCCCGGTTGTTGAGCGATTCATCGTGTAATACAAATGTTTTTGGCATTGCTCTTTTTTTACTTTTTCGGTTTCGTTTACGCAAAATTCCAATATATTCCCATCCTCTCAAAAAAGCTCTGCCATCGTGTCACAACTTTTTTATTTACAGTCATTTATCAGGTTATTTTGCTCAAAATTCAAACTACATACAATGGCAAAACAAGCACAGACAAAAGGAGAGCGTGTGAGAAAAAAGGAGCTCGCACAGTTTTTTTATACCAATTCCAATCTTTCACAAAAGGAGATCGCCGAAAAAGTGGGTGTATCGGAAGTAACTATGAGCCGCTGGGTAAAAGCCAGTAGTGGCGAATGGGACAGGCTCAAAGCCTCCATAACCATAACCCGCGAAGAGCAATTGAGCCGGGTGTACCAGCAAATTGCAGCGATTAATAACAAAATAGTGGAAGAGCAAAAGGGTATTCCTACCGGATCGGATGCCGATGTGCTGGCCAAGCTGGCCGCTGTGGTAGAGCGATTAGAAAAAGAGACCTCCATTACCGACGTGGTGAGCGTATCGATGAAGTTTCTGAGCTGGCTGCGTAAAATCGACACCGAGAAGGCAAAGGAGCTCAGCGGCCTCTTTGATGCCTTTATCAAGGATTTACTGAGATAATTAACATAATGTTTAACTAAAAATTCAATTATGAGCAAGGAAGCATATCAAGCCCTGCGCGACTGGGAAGAGTTCAGAGCAAACCTGTTAAAATCGTAATTCTAAAATGGCATCAGCAAAGGACAAATTAGCAATCAAGGAGTGGGACGAGTTCGTCAAGAGCATACGCGAAGACACAGCCCTCGAGTTCAACAAGTCGAAAGCGGATATTGAAAAGCATCGGCTGCAGCTCGAGCGCAATCCTGTGGAGTGGATGAAATACATGTTTCCCAACTATGCAACGGCAGAGTTCGCCCCATTCCATAAACGTTTTATAAAACGAGCGGTTGATAACGACGAGTGGTACGAAGTGATATCCTGGGCGCGCGAGCTGGCAAAAGATACGGTAACCATGATGACCATGTTTTACCTCAATCTCACCGGCAAAAAAAAATTCACACTTTTTATTTCATCCTCCTACGATGCCGCCTGCGATTTGTTGCGACCCTACATGCTGAACTATGAAGCTAATGCACGGATAGAGGCCTATTATGGGCCACAAAAGAAATACGGTAGCTGGGAAGAGGGTGATTTTACCACAAAAAACGGCTGTCGCTACATTGCCATTGGTGCCGGGCAATCGCCCCGAGGAAAACGCAATGAAGCACTGCGTCCGGATTCGATCATCATGACCGACTTAGATACCGATGAAGATGTGCGCAACAAAGTCATTATTGACAAACGCTGGGATTGGGTTGAGAAAGCACTGATTCCGACACGATCCATCAGTAAACCGCTGCTTACGCTATTATTAGGCAATATCATTGCTAAAGATTGCTGCGTAGTGCGTGCCGGCAAAATTGCTGACCATTGGGATGTGGTGAACGTGCGCGACAAAAACGGAAAGAGTAGCTGGCCGGAAAAGAACTCGGAAGAGATGATCGACCGGGTTCTCTCAACCATCAGCACCAAAGCGGCACAGGGAGAGTATTTCAACAATCCGCTATCGGAGGGCGATATTTTCAAACAAGCAACCTGGGGCAAATGCCCTCCGCTCTCTAAGCTACCTTTTGCGGTAGTTTATGCCGACCCGTCACCATCCAACCGCGACCGGCAAAAGAAAGGAACTTCGTTTAAGTCTGCCTTTTTACTGGGCTACAAAGACGGTAAGTTTTACATCTACTTTGGTTTCTTAGAGCAAACCGGCACCGACCAGTTTGTTGATTGGTTTTACGACATCGATGCTTGGGTTGCAGGCAAAACACCAATTTACAACCACATCGAAAACAACAGCTTGCAGGATCCTTTCTACTCGCAGGTAATTCAGCCCAAATTCATCGAAACCGGCAAGGAGCGAGGCTATATTAACATCACGCCCGACAATCGGAAAAAACCCGATAAGGCTATTCGTATTGAAGGAACATTAGAGCCGCTCTGGCGCATGGGGCAGCTTGTATTTAACGAAGCTGAAAAGGGGAACCCACACATGATCCGCTTGGAAGAGCAGTTCAATCTTTTCAACATGCAGCTCTCTGCGCCGGCTGACGGGCCCGACTGCATCGAAGGGGGTGTATTTGTACTTAACAGCAAAATTCAGACGCTAAAAGCGGATGACTTCAAAACATTTAACAAAAGGCGCAACAACAAGCGCATGTAAAAAACACACGGATATGAGAAAAATTAAACGCGCTTTAACCAAATGGCGCAACCGACGATTTATTCGCAAAATGGAGCGAGCACAAAGTTTCAAACGCTTTAGGCGCGCATGCCGGGAAGCTGAGAGGCTGGCGGTAGAGAATAATAAGCGATACCGGGTCTATCTTTTTGACCGCTATCGTGCGCTTAGTCGCGAGGATATTACCCGGATGAAAAACCACGGTATAATTTCTAAAAAACAACACACGGGCATGTATTCCGATTTGGTACTGTATGACACACTCACGCACTCCAACACGCATCCCGATTTTTCTAACCGTAAAATATTGCGACCATGTATATTTCAGAAGAAGAAATGACCACCCACCTTTACGGTGAGCAGGCAGAGATAATTGCCGACGGCGA
>CAYPPC010000044.1:0-1972 GCA_964412435.1 uncultured Paludibacter sp. | reverse complement strand
AGCATTCAAAAAGGCAACTTTGATATTGCGCTAGCGCCCAAGGTGGACCAGAGCGGTGAGCCGGCAAACACTACACCCTTCGCCATGGGGTCAAACAGGCGCAGAGAGTCACATATTTAATTTTATAGGACAATGGCTAAAAAGAAAGAAACGACAGCACAAAGCATCCCCGCCGGGGCTGTAATTCAAAATATAATCATTCAGCCGGCACGTGTGGAGTCTGCCGATATTGGCACCTGGCGCACCGCTCTCAACAGTGCCTCGCGGATTGGTGACCGCAGCAGACTGTATGATTTGATGGATAACGTGATGATGGACTCCGTGCTCTCATCAGCGGTTGAGCGCAGGATTAACAAAATCACCAATGCCGAGATCACCTTCCAGCTCAATGGCGAAGCGGTGGAGGCTATCGATGATATGATCGACACACCGGAATTTGAAGACCTGATTCGCGAGATAGCACTCTCACGCGCCTACGGCAAATCGGTTATTGAGCTCGGATTTAAACCGGAGCTTAGCGTTTTTTCAATTCCACGTAAAAATGTGCGCATAACCAACTTGGACAAACCGCTGTCACAGCGCAAAAAGTTTATCGCACTTCGTCCGACCGACACATCCGGATACGACTATACCGAGGACGATTGGATCATCGAGGCGGGCAAGGATGATGATTACGGCTATATATTTAAAGCATCGGCTTATGTTATCTACAAGCGTGGTGGCTTTGGAGACTGGGCACAGTATGCCGAAATTTTCGGAATGCCCTTTTTGGTTGGGAAATACAATAGCATGGATGAGAACCAGCGCGACAAATTGTTCCAAGCTCTCTCTGAAATGGGGGGCAAACCCGTTGCCGCCATCCCGGATGGCACCGAGCTTTCCGTTCACGATGTAGGCGGTAAAAGTACCGATCTGTTTGAGCGGTTCAAAAAAGCCTGCGACGAAGAAATTCTTATCTCCGTGCTGGGGCAAACCATGACCACCATCGACGGATCGTCACGCTCACAGGCAGAGGTGCACTCTGACACGGAAGAGGGCATTGCACAGTCCGACCGCCGTTACGTACAGCGTATGCTCAACCGCTTTTTTGTGCCGCTCTTAATCAAACGCGGTTATAATGTGCAGGGTGGTTTCTTTCTGTTCCCTGACCAGGGCGAAAATATCTCTACAAAAGATCGCTTAGATATGGGCTTCAAAATGCGGGGTGAAGGCCTGCCTGTTGATGAAAACTACTTCTTTGAAATTACCGGAATACCACGTGCTGAAAAAGCTGAAGAGAAAAAGGGTGAAAAGCAGGAGCCGAAGGAACCGGCAAAAAAAGATAAAGAAAAAAAAGCGGAAGAGCCGGCAGCTGATGAAAACAAGGAAGAGAAATTAAGCGACACCACCCCCTTTAGGGGGCAGGGGGGTGAACGTAATTTTTTCAAACGCCTGGCAGATTTTTTCGCCAACGCCCGGACATCAGGGAGCCGGGCCAATCCGACTTTTCAAAACGAGTTAACGAACTCTACAGACATTGAGCCAAATGAATCAGGCACCTGGTCGTTGAGCGACACTTCCCCTTCAGGGGGCTGGGGGGTTAATATCAACAAACTCTTCAAACGTGCTTTGCGCAATATTTACAAAAAATGGAAAAAAGAAGGCAAAGCCGACATCGTTGAAAAAGAGCTGTTTGATATCAGCAACAACGTACTGCAACAGGCAGTTGAAACTGAGTTCAAAGCTGCCGGTGTAGAGTTCGGCAAAAAGCACGAAGAGTTCATCAACGAGTTTAAGCACAATATGGCGGTGTTTGCTGCTTTCAAGGGGCACCGGCAAACGAATGAGATAGTCGCGCAGCTTTTAGATGATAAAGGCAACCTGCGTTCATTTTATGATTTTCAAAAAGCGGTATTGAATGGCACCACTATCAGGGAGGACTATAACCGCAATTGGTTGCAAACCGAGTACAATATGGCGGTGCGTTCGGCAC
>CAYPPC010000043.1:1970-15200 GCA_964412435.1 uncultured Paludibacter sp. | reverse complement strand
TTGCGAGGCGTTTATGGTGCATTATATGACGCTTCATGTGCCTGATGTGGGCACGGTGGGCACCTTCCTCAATATCATTAAGTGGATCAGTGACGATGAAGCCGAATTGCTGAAAAGCCAGGGTTATTAGATTGATAATTAAACACCTAACTATAAATAACTAAAATAATAAACATGAAAAAGTTTTATTCCAACTGGCTTGTAATGAGCCTCGTACTTGCACTTGCATTTTTGAATGCATGTACAAAAGATGAACCGGTTGTACAACCGAAGTTCCCTGATAAACAGACCATCAGCATCAAAGCCAATGAGACCAAAGAGTTCACATTTGATGCCAATATGGATTGGAAACTGACCTCATCACAAACCTGGTGTGTGTTTGTTGTTAACGGTGCTGAAGAGTTTTCTCTCTCCGGAAAAGCCGGTAAACAGACCGTAACCATCAAGGTAACTGATGAAAATGTTGAGTTTGATGAAACAAAAGCAGTCCTCAAACTGCAAATGGGTAGCCTGACTGAGGATATTGCTGAAATTATCCGCTCAGCCAAAGATTTCGATCTGCTTGTTTTTGATGCCGAAGGCAATGAGGTTGAATTTATTGAAGTGGGTTACGACGATTTTATTCAGTTTTCGGTAGAGGCAAACTTTGACTTTGCAGCCACTGAAAAACCTGAGTGGGTGGAGTTTGATGGCGGTGCCGTAACCGGTTCAGCCAATCAAAAAGTGACCGGCGGAGCAGTCATCGTAAAAGATGGTTCACGCGAGAAATATCCTGTAGAAGCCGGCAACGAGCATGTTATCGTTTTTGCCAATGAGGCCGGAACAGCTTCATTTACTATTCCTGTATCTTTTGCCGGAATGGACCCGAATGAAATTGATATTACAGTGAACACAGCCTGGCACTGGCAGGTGGATATGGAAGGTAAAAACTTTATTCAGAAGTCACAATCAGACGATGCACCCGAATATAAAAACGCAGTTCCTTTTAACATTGCTGTTTTGAATGATGATTATAAGGTTGTGTATGCCGAGTTGTCAAACGATCAGTATTGGTTGACCGATGAAAACGGTGAAAATGTTTCCTGGTTAAAACTGGTTGACAAAGAGGGTAAAGGCAGTGTAACTGTTGAAGTTGAAGAGTTTACGCCACAAATGTGGGGACCCAAAGAGAGAACAGGTACCATCCTGGTTTTCCCTGCTGCAGTTTATGAAGCAGCTGTTGCTGAACTGGAAGACGGAACAGACTATGATCAGTTTGCCAACAAATATGAGGAGAATATCCTGATCGAAATTACTCAAAAAGAAGCTTCATCCGGATTTATTATTCTGAGAAGCGGCTGGCTTGAAGTAGCTGCCAGAGAGGAAACAGATACAGAGATTCTGAACTTACTCAAATATGACCTCGGTGTGGAGGAGGTGTTTGCCTTTGATGCAGATGAGGATACCTATTTCTCTATCAATCCTGAATTAGAAATGTTTGGTGAAGATGAAGGTGAAACTTTAGGAATGTTTTACGCCATTACTCCGACAGGAGAAGACATCGATCCGGAAGATATTGGACTGGCTATTGGTGGCATGAGTGAAGATGGATTTTTCTATCTGGATTTGATTACTCCAAGCCCCTTTAATACACCAATTATTCTTGTTGTGGTGGATGGAACATACATGAATAAGAAAGCTTTGGTGGTTTACCCCAATTAGTAAATTAGCAAAAAAAGTAAATGAGCATTTTCAAAAACTTATTTTTAAAATTACAGCACACAACAATCACCGGCTTAATGCTGGTGGTTGCTGTGACGTTGTTATTGTCCGGATGTACTGATCGTGATGAGCTGACAGATGCTCAGTATGGTTATGTGCAATTCAAACTATATAAAACAGCATCATTCAATGAGCAGGGTGCCGCACGTGCGCCCGGGATGGATTTGCTCTCTGAAGCTAAAAAAATTAAAGTGGTTATGCAGTATAGTGGTTCCACTATATCGCAGACACTTGTTCTCAACGCTTACAATGATTATAATGCCGAGTTTGGTTTGAGGAGTGATAAATTGCAGTTGCTTTCCGGCGAATATAGCATTGTAGGATTTTATTTATACGATAAGCTGGATGAGCAGTTATTGGCAGGTTCGACGGATGGGAGCAGCAGTTTTATCGTAGAGCATGGCGGACTTACCGTAAAAGATTTATCGGTTGATGCTACCGCACGCGGCATGGTTTCTTTCAAACTGGTGAAAGAGTTTGTGAAAGATATGACTAAATCTCGTGCTATCCAGGCTAATTCATATCCGTTTGGAAGCATTAGAGTGGTCGATTTGAAGGTGAAGAATCTCTTTACGCAGGAAGAAACAACGATCAAGAAAATCAAAGTTAACTACAAGTCAGACTTCAAAGACGGGCCGGAAGATGAGCTTCTTTATCCCGGAAAAAATGCGCTGACTTCGTATGGTGCTTGTGATACAATTGTGTGGTTAAAAGCCGGCAGCTATAGTATCAGAGGCTATACGACCTATTCTGACAAGAATGGAAGAAATGTTTTAGAGAGCAACAGCACTTTGAATTCCAAAACATTTGTTGTAGAAGATAATAAAGAGACCAAAGATGTTGAAGTGCCGGTTCAGTTGAAAGAATCTGCCGAGTTCATCAAAGATTATATTGCTCTGAAAGAGATCTGGGAAGCTCTGGATGGTGAAAACTGGCGCTATTATGGCGAAGCTGCACCATTGGGTTCTAACTGGAATTTTAACAAAGACATCGATATATGGGGACAACAACCGGGAGTTGCGCTTGAGAGCGACGGCCGGGTTGGATCCATCAATATATCCGGTTTTGGGGCTAAAGGTATTGTGCCTGATGCCATCGGACAACTCACGGAGCTGAAAGTACTGGCCCTGGGGACTCATGATGAAAAACTGGGCGGCCATCTGCTCTCAAAATACCACACCGGTATGTCGAAGGAGCAGAGGGATGAAATACGGTATAGTTACCACAATAAGTTTTTAGCCAAAGATGGGCGCGAAGGACTCTCTGATATTTTGCAGGAAGCCATCAACCGCGATTCATCACAAAAGCCGATTGTCAAAAACCTGACATCCACCAAAGATATTCAGTTTGGCAATCTGACCAATCAAATTGTTGGTATCTCACGGGCTATGAAGCGACTGACGCAGTTGCAGCAGCTTTATATTGCCAATTCACCCATCACAGCAGATGCTTTTTTTAGGGATATTCAGCCGGAATCGCCATTTTACGCAGAGCGTGATGAGTTGAAATGGAGCGATATGAAAAATCTGCTCGATTTTGAACTTTATAATTGTCCTAACCTGACTGCGCTGCCGCTGGAGATAATCACTGAACTTCCGGAGTTACAGTCCCTCAACATTGCCTCAAACCGGGGCATTTCAGGCGACCAGCTCAAATCGGACTGGGAGGCTATCATCAACGGTGCCAGCGGTGATAAAATTCAGCTGCTTTATATGGGTTTCAACAACCTGAAAGAGTTCCCGGAGCATGAGTATCTGAGAAAGATGACTAAACTTGGCCTGCTGGATTGTACCAATAATAAAATTGAAAAGCTGCATCCGTTTGGCAAAGATGTCAGCCTGGTGAAGTTTTATTTAGACAACAATAAAATTACTGAGATTCCCAAAGCGGACGACGGCTATTTCTTCAGTTTTAATGATATTGAAGATTTCTCATGTGCCGGAAATAAACTGACTGTGTTCCCCGATATTTTTAATGCGAAATCTAAATATGTGATGGGAAGCATCGATTTCTCAAATAATGAAATTGAATCGTTCGAAGGTGACGAAAACTTCAAAGGTGTCAATGCCTCTACTCTCAATTTATCCAACAATAAGCTGGAAATTTTTCCGGCAGAATTGTTTAAATCGGGTTCGCCCATCAGTGTGCTGATGCTTTCGGGAAATGGAATGAAAGAGATTCCCCAGGGATCTATGGAAGGTCCAAATTCATTTATGTTGGCAAGTATTGATTTGACATACAATAATTTGACCGAGCTTCCTTCAGATTTCTATGCTACCAATCTTCCTTATCTTTATGGAATTGATGTGAGCTATAACAGCTTCTCTAAATTTCCTTATGCACCTTTGGATGTCTCATCACTGACTGTTTTTGGGATCAGACATCAGCGGGATAAAGAGGGTAACCGCACGTTGCGTGAGTGGCCAACCGGTATTTACAAGCATTCAAGTATGAGAGCTTTGTATATGGGATCCAATGATTTACGCAAAATTGATGATACCATTTCACCCTATATCAATATTTTTGAGATCAAAGACAACCCAAATATATCGATTGATGTGAGTGGTGTTTGTCCCTACATTCAAGCTGGTATCTATCTCTTGATTTATGATAAAACGCAGGATATCCGCGGTTGTAGCGCCTTAGGTATTGAAAGATAATTAAATTGAAGATGAGAAAAACGAAAGAATATATTATAAAAACATCCTTCCTGTGGGTGATTGCTCTGTTTATGTTTTCCTGTGATGATGCTGCGAAGAATATCGTCTCTTTCCAGAGCGACAAGGAAGATATCGCAATCAGTGCAGAGGGTGGAGTAGAGCAGATCCGGATTACATCCACAGAAGAGTGGGTGGCGCTGGCCTCTGAACCCTGGCTGATGATTACGCCGGCCAATGGTGTGGGCACAACGGATTGTTCGGTGGTGATTGACTCAACGCTGATGAATGGTATGCGCACGGCAACCATCCGGTTTACACCCAACGGGCAAGAGCCGAAAACAGTTACTGTGCGTCAGCTTGGCTTTGATAAAATGATTGTTGTTGAGCAGGCTGAAATAGAGATTGAAGCTTCGGAGATTTTGACTAAAAGAAACTTCAGTGCAATGGTTACCACCAACGTTGAGTTTGATGTGGATATCGAGTATGTGAGCGGTTCCGAAAATTGGTTGTCACCTTCAGACTTTAAAATTGAACTCGACAGAGCAGCCCGTCCCCGCACAGCCAATATCAAATTTGACTGGCGGATGAATCCCGATTCGGAGGTAAGAGTTGCTAAGGTAAGTTTTGTTCCGGCTGATGCTGATGTCACTTTGAATGAGCCTGCTTTTATGATGATTACTCAGAAAGCAGCTCCTAAAATTGAAGATACGCGCGCCGGTGATTCACTCGCCATTCTGACGATTGCAGAAAAACTTCAATCGGCCACTGAGTGGGATGCTGATGATAATCTGATGAACTGGAACAATGTGGAGTTATGGGAAGAGACAGATAAAGATCTGCCTTCACCCGATGCCGTGGGACGAATTAAGAAGGTCAATTTCCTGCTGTGTTCAACCACAGAATCGATACCGCAGGAAGTGCGCTATCTGAAGTATTTACAATCACTTTCTGTTTACAGTAACGTAAATACGATGCTCCTGAGTATCGATCTGGGCAGTGAAGTTTGCGAACTCGAGCATTTGGAATATCTCCAAATCGGTTCCTACGGACTGGTTTCTCTGCCGGATGATTTTGTGAAACTGGGCAATACGCTGGAAACACTTGATCTGACCGGAAATAACTTCAGTTCGATTCCGCTATTACTGACCCAGGAGAACTTCCCCAGGTTGAAATCACTCAGTTTCACTGCCAACAGAAGGTGGGGAACTTCTGATTTAAGAAAAGCAAATAACTTTGAAAACGGACTGGGACTACATCTCAACATTGACTCAGACCCTTCTGTCAGAAACCTGTTTTTATGGGATAATCTGGAGGAGTTAAGACTCTCTTATAACTACATTGAAGGTACGCTCCCTGATTTCAAGGTGGGCGATTACGGGCTGAGTGCCTATTCACAGAGTGATGTGGATGCCTTTGGTGGTGATACCATTCAGTGGCTTGCTGATCAGCAGATGCCCAAAGTTTTACCCCATATGAAACGACTCTCCATCAACCTGAATTACCTCACCGGGAAACTTCCCGACTGGATATTGTATCACCCCCATTTGATGGATTGGTATCCTGAAATACTGATTTTCAACCAGATGGAATATGGTGTAAATTCAGATGGCAAAGCTGTTAAATTTGATAATGAACCGAAGAACTTTGAATACTACTATGAAGCTTTTCCAAAATTCAGAAGTAAGTATGAGTTCAACGATGAGTATGAAGATTAATGATTATGAATAAAAAGCATATATTTATATTTTTGTTTGCTCTTCTTTTAGGAGCATGCAGCCACGAAAACAATCCGGATATTCAGATTCCGGAAGAGCCGGAGGTGCATCTGCCTGCGGATGCTTCCAAAGGTGAATTGCTGATTAAGTTTGACCCGGAGATGACCGATATTCTGGATCGCACCCTGACAGCTCGTCTGACCCCTTCACCGGATGGAAAAACAGTGCCTCCAAGATCCGGAATACCGTCCACCGATGAGATTCTTGATATTTTAGAGGCTTATCACTTTGAAAGAGTTTTTCCCGTTGATTCCAGAAATGAAGATCGCACGCGCGATGCCGGAATGCACTTGTGGTATCTGGTTAAGTTTGATGAGAACACCAACCTGCAGGAAGCTTATAAGAGACTATCCAAATTGGGTGAAATCTCAAAAATTCAAACTAACAGAACCATTCAGCGAGCCTACAGTACAACCGTAAAACCTACTTTGGTGAGTAAAGCCGGTGGCGAAAAACCGGGTGCCCGTTCAGCGTCACTGCCTTTCAATGACCCCGGTTTGCACAGACAGTGGGGCTATATCAATTTTGGTGATTATCCCTTTGAGCAGGATTGGGCAAGAGCTATTGCCGGCTCAGATGTGAATTGTGCCGAAGCCTGGGAATACAGCACCGGTGACCCTTCCATTATTGTTGCGGTACTGGATGAGGGCGTGATGTGGAGTCACCCTGACCTGGAAGCCAATATGTGGGTCAATGAAGCAGAAGAGCTTTATTCTACCACAGATGCCGATGGAAACGGTTACAGTGGCGACCGCTACGGTTACAACTTTGTAAAAAACAGTGGTATTATCTCCTGGACCAGTGAATATGATGTGGGTCACGGAACGCACGTGGCCGGTACCATTGCTGCCGTAAATGATAATGGAGAAGGTGTGAGCGGCATTGCTGGTGGGTCACGCGATAAACCGGGCGTTAAAATCATGTCGCTTCAGCTATTCGACGGAGAATATGGTGCAACGCTGGCTATGGAAGCAAAAGCCATCAAATATGCTGCTGATAATGGTGCAGTGATTCTTCAGTGCAGCTGGGGATATAACTCAGCGCTGTCGAACATGCTGATGTACACACCCGGCCCTGCCAGCGAAAAGGAGTGGGAAGAGCTTTATCCGCTGGAAAAAGAGGCGCTCGATTACTTTATCAATAATGCCGGTTCACCCAACGGTGTGATTCAGGGCGGCCTCGCCATTTTTGCATCCGGTAATGAATATTCGGCTATGGCTGCTTACCCGGCTGCTTATTCGGGCTGTGTGGCTGTTAGTGCAATTGCTGCTGATTTCACCCCCTCATCCTTCTCAAATTATGGTATAGAGATTGACTTGTCAGCACCGGGAGGTGACGTGGACTATTATGGAACTCCGGGAGTTATTGAAACTGCAGATGACATTCAGGGTTCTATCTATTCAACCTTGGTTGTGAATGGTCAGGCAGGCTACGGTTATATGGACGGCACCTCCATGGCGTGCCCCTCAGTGGCCGGTGTGGCTGCTTTGGGTCTTTCATACGCTGCAGAGCAACGACGTCATTTCAAGGCTGAAGAGTTCAAAAACCTGCTGATCGGATCTTCGCATGATTTAGATCAGTATTACAATGGCGAAAAACTCTATTATTACAACCACAGTGTATTGGGCTCTCCGGCCACTAAAATGGATCTGCGCGACTACAGAGGAAAAATGGGCGGCTTAGTGGATGCCGGAAAACTGCTGCGAAGCATCAGCAATGCCGGTTCAGAAATGAAACTGCCCAACTTATATATTGCTCCGGAGAAAACAACCGCGCTCGATTTAACCCGCTATTTTGTGGCGGGTGAAATGCTTAGCTACACCGCTGTTGTGAAAGAGAGCAGTATCGTTTCGGCAACTGTCAGCGGAACTTTGCTGACCGTAAAAGGTCTTAAAACAGGTGTTACAACCATTAGCATCAAAGGCAGCAACGGCAAAGAGCAAACCATCACCGTTACTGTGCGTAACAACGCCGGTAATAACGGCTGGATGTAAATTGGAATCTAAAATTAAAAATTTACGTATGAAATCTTTTTTCAAAATAATATTGATAATTCTTCCTTTTATCGGATTGATGTCTTGTGACAAGGAAGAACCTTATGTTGTACCGGCGCTTGAAGTCACTTATGCCAATATCGAAGGCGTCTGGAAGCTGGCGCAATGGAACAATCAGGCTGTCTCAGAGGACACATATCTCTATATTGTCTTCAATCGCAGAGAGCGCACGTATGAGATTTATCAGAAGTTCGACAGCATGTACTCCCGCTACATCACCGGCAGTTACAAAATTGAAGAAGATGATGAGCTGGGTGCAATTCTGAGCGGCAGATACGACCACGGCATGGGTAGCTGGAATAACAGCTATTTTGTAACTGATCTCTATAAAGACAGCATGAACTGGACCGTAAAAGATAATACAGATGATGTGTCACATTATATCCGTATCGAAAATGTGCCTTCAGAAGTTATTGAAGAATCGCAACGCTAAAACGGACTTACTCTAAGATATTAAAACATAGCGAAGAAATTGTAAATTCTTCGCTATGTTTTTTTCTATGCTCTCTAAAACAACATTTTATGTGCATATAGGTTTAAATAGCCTGCTAACCACTGCCTGGAAGGCAGAACTTCTTCTGCGCTAATTATATCTCCGGCTTTTCCGTCAATCTCCACGTATCGCCAATTTTTGCAAGATTTTAGCGACGCACCATCCAAAATTCCCGGATTGCCGCGAGTTTTACAATCACGCAGCTGAGTTAGTTATGCCTTATATCTCTTTCTCTTCAAATGTCCGATTATCAATCATTATAATATTGATGTTTTTGTCAATTCCATTGTCTTTAATATAATCTACGGTGCTTTTAAATCTGTCTGTAACATCGATAATTTGCCATGCCTCCTTATTGATGAAAAATTTAATTGTATAATCAGGTTCAGAATTCAAAAAAATAATTGTGACAGCTCGGTTTTCCGGAAAATAAGAATTTAATCTTTTAATTGCTTCCGCGGCTTTTTTAACTTCGTCAACAGGCATCGATAAGTTATAATAAATAGAATGGAAATCATTTATCTTAAACTGCTGTAAATAAAGCATGGGTTCATAAAGATGCTGGCTGTTTGTTTCCACCTCCTCGAGTTCGAAGCTTTCGAGTAAGTGGGTATCTGTAAATCCAATTTCAACTTTTCTATCAAGTACCAAATTGTAATTTAGTTGTTTTTCAAATTTATTTAACCCTACAAGCAACAATGTGTCTGATAAGATGGAAGTATCAGTTAGCACAAACTTTAATCGATAGAAATTGTTCTCAGCACTTAAAAATATTTCAGCTCCTTCACTATGCTCCGTAAAACCGGACTGTTTTATAAAGTCTGCAATTTTCTGTGAAGTTAAATCCTCTACATCCTTACTGTAATACAATTTCACATTATTGTCAACTGTAATACTATTTTCATAGCCCGTTGACGGTGCTGCTAAAACCGTCATAACAGGAAATATCGCAATTACTATCAGACCCAGTAATCCATAACCGACAGCTTGCCAGTGGGATGCTTTTTGTCCGTTGTTTATTAGAAAACTCTTTATCTTTTCTCCTTGCAGTTTTTCAACTAATAGCGCAACTATAGCAGTATAGCTTAATGGTATCAGTGAGTATGGAATTTTATCAATAATGTTTTCAGGAATCCAAAATATCCCTGCAAACAAGATAATAGTAGAAATAATTCCTGTAAAAATGGAGTTTCGGGCAGCATTTTCATGGCCGAAAGCTTTGTAGTTTTTGGAGATTAAGAAACCTGCTGCAAGCGGTCCGCCAATAAATGTTGCAGCTGAAATCGCTTTGTTTGTAAAAATCTTTCGAGAATTGTTCGCCATTTTTTATCTATTTCACTCTTCTAAAATGCACATCACTTCTTCCTTCCTGGGTAGCCGAAAAAGGATTGCTAAAACCTTTAATAGTTAAGGAATTCTTATCTAAAAGATAATTGAAAGATTCACTAAGCTCCGTCTCTTCAGGTTGATAGCTGGTTATTGTAATAACATTTTCTGTTAAAGAATAAGTGTAGTAATAGGAGCTTGCAGAATACATTGTTGAATGCGTAAAAACAAAATAATCCTCTACACGCATTTCTTCTGTAAAGTGTATTGTATCATTATGCCCTGCATTATTGTCGGAAGTAATCCACTTCCCAACAATTAATTTATCGGGCTGCATCTCCTCTTTTTCACATGCTACGAAAATAGTTATTACTGCGAGGTAGCTTACTATCAAAAGCATGTGTTTTAGGTTTAATCTGCTTTTTTTCATCTTTTGGAATATTTACTGTTTTTGAGTGGTTATGTTTTAATGTTAGTATCTTATTAATTGTTCAATTTGCTGAAGTCTAATGGTTGTCCATATTTACATTTGGCCGGAAATTTTCAACCAAAAATTCCGTTTGAGTGACAAAGCTCTCATTTACCCGCCAGACGCAAACTGGTTGTTGTTCAAGTGTTTTCTGAGTTCCCCGTTAACTACTGAATTGTAATTTTCTTTCAATGCGAAAGATACAATTAAATGTTAATCCGCTGAAAAAATTCAGAAGGAATTTTCTCTTGGTGCTTTCCATTAAATTTTTAGGGTGAATAAAATTAAGGAAATTCGAGTCAAGCAAATTTACTTTTTGGATTGGTTTTTGTGCTTTAATATTCCATCACCATTGTATATATCACCTTTATACTTCATAACGGTTAAATCTGCACTATCACCTATGAAACCAGCATTTCTTGCAAACTCTTCGTCCATCCACGCTAAGAGTTCCCAATTTTCTTCATTTTCAAAATCTATGTGTTTAGTCATAATCTTAATTTTTATATTTGATAAATATCTGTGATTATAGCATTTGCTTTATTTTATAACTGCTCTTAATACGGTTTTGAAAAGGCTAGACCAGGTGAGCCATCCCATATTTTCAGCTACTTTTTCAGGGCTATCGTAAGTGCCATCTATCAATCTTTCGGCAAGCGTATTGTTGCATTCTTTATATTGCTTAAAATACTCGGCACTAATTGATTTGTCTTTTCCGTATCGAAGAATTTTATCCATTGGCGCAATATCCAGAAAAATGAAATAAAACTCTTTATTTTCGTTTTTTGCCACATCGAGACCGACATGAAGTTTGCGTATTATTTGATCGTAAGGCGTGTTGTCGTCGGGTAAACTTATTTTGCTGTATAGTTTCGCTTCAACGAAAATCAATTTATCTTCCGTTTCAATACTTGCATCGAGTTCGGTGTCTTCTTTAATTGTGCTCGCAAAATAATTCTTCCCGATATGGATTTCTATATTTTGTTCATCTTCAAACGAGATATCCAGCTTTCCTTCAAAAGCATCTTCCATTATTTCATTCAATGCTTGTACAATGTTTTCATGCGATTGTTGGCGCAACACATCGAAGCATGACCAGGTAAGCGCATCTTCGCTGTTAGACGAGAAGGAATGACGCAACTTATGTTTCTCCTTTTTGCCATTATGATCGAGTGTTGCGTTCAAAAAAGTGTGCAACGCCTTTTCTCTATCTGGATAAACAGCGTGATTGCGGAGATAGGTTTTGTATATCATAGTTTAACTTGTTCCATTTCTTTATTCTCTTTGTTTATTTTGTAAATAATAGTTCTGTTTTTTGAATCTATATTTTTAACTGTGTTGGCAATATTGCCTAGAACATATACAAATATTACCAATTCAGATAATATGGTTTCTCTATCAAAAACATATTGGATTGCAACATTATATTTTTCTACTAAACTTCTAATCGTTCCGCTGTCACAATTATTTATAATATTAATATAGTAATTTGTTTTACAATTTTTGTCATCACATAATAATTTCAAAAAGTCTTTTTTACAAGTATCTACATTGCCTTGTTTAAATTCAATTAAATGTTTTCGAATAAATGTGTCATTGTCTTTTTCATATAATGTTACATCAATACTTCCAGATCTCCCTTCAGTATTGATTTTAGGTTCTATCCCTTTACTGAATCCAGAATATTTTTCTAATGTAGGAGTTTCAATAGAATAATAAAAATCTTTATTTTCTAACTTTTCTAACTCTCGCACAAACAAAAATCTGGCCTCTTGTTCGCTTATACGCTTAGTTTCATCCCCCTTTTTAGGAAAGATAAGTTTGCTTTCTTGCTCATTGTACTTGTTTTCCCAACCAATTTTTTGCAATTCTTGCAAACTGGATTTAATTAAATCTTCTATTTTACACATGTTTTTCTTGTTTATAGTTAATATTGTTTTATGATTATTTTTGTAGCAGATAAAATTTTAAGATTCTTCAGAGAAAAAATCCTCCTCAGTTGGATAATCCGGCCAAATATCTTTAATACTCTCATATATTTCTCCTTCTTCTTCAAGTTCATTTAGATTTTCAACAATCTCCATCGGGAGTCCTGAGCGCATTGCATAGTCAATAAGTTCTTCCTTAGTGGCCGGCCATGGGGCATCATCTAATTTTATTGCAAGTAATAATGTCCAATACATAACTCACTGTTTTTTGATGTTCATATTTTTGCTCAATTTTCCAATTATTCGCACCGAGTTATCTTGAGCATAGTTTAATGCGGTGTTATCAAAATTATCTTTGATAGTTGCATCAGCTCCATTCGCTAAGAGAAATTCAGCAATCTTTTTGTTTTTCGACTCAATGGCGTACATTAATGCAGTTTTCCCTTTGTTGTCTTGTATGTTGATATCCGATCCATTATCTAATAAGAACTGCATTAATTCCATTTGTCTTTCCAGGAATTCTTTTCCATAAAAAGAATCGATATCGATAATTCTCGTTATTAACATTAATGCTGTTTTGCCCTCACTATTTTTTGAGTTAATGTCAATGCCATTCTGCAATAAAAGCTTAGACAGTTTTAATTGGAGTTTAATTTCTTTTTCTCTAGCTTCATATCTATCAAAAAGATACATAAAACAGTTATTGTCCACTTCTGCACCATTTTGCAACAGTATTTCGACTACTCCAACATTTAATCGGTAAC
>CAYPPC010000043.1:0-1960 GCA_964412435.1 uncultured Paludibacter sp. | reverse complement strand
GATGTTTCCTCAAAATTGTTTTTCTCATTAATTTTTGCACCGTTTTGCAACAATTTCTCGGTAATATCGACGCAATCATGGTATGCCGCTGCCATCAACGCCGTGTTTCCCCAATCATTTTTTGCATTTACGTCTGTTCCGTTTTCTAAGAAATAATCAATTATGGAAATTAAGCGCTCATGCTTTTTCTCCGAACTGTGCAATTCCGCGGCTTCCAATTGGTCTATCAAAATAGTTGGATTTTTATGTGCTCCACGCGCTATCAACGATTCAATGCTTTCATTTTCATCTTCGTCCATAAAACTCAATTTTGCATAGGGAATTGCGTTTGATAGTTGAGAACGGGGGATATTACGCGTCCACTCCCAAGTTGTCTGAATGTTTTTGTTATCGGCCTTTTTATGCTCAATCAAAACTATTTCACTCCAAACATCGCCATTCAGAGTACGAATGTGTGAATGTCCGCTTGTTGTATATGCAGCATCCACATCGTCAAATTCATAATCTGTAAATAGATGCGTTGCATATTTGGCTTCACCCGTTTCCGATACTCCACTCAGACCCCACAATTCCCATTTATTACGAGTGTTTTGTTTTGCTGTTATAGCACACATAGTTGCATCAGCGCAAAAAATCTGTTTTTCTATTTTGCTTTTTTTTCCCATATTAATTATAAAAATTTTGAACTATCTTATATATAATACGAGTAAGGAGCTTGTCTTCTATAAAAGAAGCGGATGTTTTCTGTGGGAATATTTTATAATATGCTGATTGCAAGCTAAATATCCTGTTGATAACTTTTTGTTGATTTGTTACAATGAAGGGATTTCTTTATGAGTAAGTGAATGTTTACTTGATAGTTTCAACTTTTTAGATTAAATGCATCATTCTTTGTTGTATGACACATAATCTATTTAGCTTTACTCTCCAAAAATAAACATTATATCCTTAAAAAGAAAACTTTTAACATAGAAAAATCGTATAAAAAAGCTGCGTAGCCCACGCGATAAAATCGCACGGAAGCTACGCAGCTTTTTTCTATTTAAGTAAATGTTATATTACCTGATAATGTTCAAAGTTTGCACAAACCAAAGTCCCCCAGCGCCGCATTGAGCGTTGCCGAAGTGTCGAAATGGGGTTTAGGGGTCTATTTCTTCACACTCTTATCCGGAAACGGAGGAATGGCCGGTGACAGATAATCATAGCGCTTCATATCCTCTTTGATCACCTCAATGGCTTTGTTAAGCTGTTGGTCTTCGCCCATAAAGTCTTTGTAGGGATCATTGAAAATATCCATATGCGGATCTACTCCGTATCCTTCGATAATCCAACCGCTGCCATCATGAGCAAAGGGTCCGTAAGAAGGGGTAACAATGGAGCCGCCGTCCACCACCGGAATGGTGCCGCTGTAGCCCACTGTACCGCCCCAGGTGCGTCGTCCGATAACTGTTCCTAACTTATTATGCTTGAAACGATAGGGGAACAGGTCACCGTCAGAGGCTGAATACTCATTGATAAGAAGCACTTTGGGACCGTCAAATGTACCGGTCGGATTCACGCTGCCTTCCTGCTGGTTGGTGTGCATGGAGAAATAGGTCACTGTGCGCTGCAGGCGCTCTGTAATCATCGGCGAAACATTACCGCCGCCATTGCCGCGGTCGTCAATAATCAGGGCTTTCTTGGAGAGTTGCGGGTAGTAGTGCTTTACAAACTCGTTCAGTCCGGCTACACCCATATCAGGAATATGAATATATCCCACTTCGCCGTTGGTGGCGTCACTTACCTTCTTGATATTGCCCTGCACCCAGTCGTAGTAGCGCAAACCGGATTCGTCAGCGATGGGCTGCACCAGAATTTTGCGTGCACCGCTGGTACTCGCCTTGCTGTTTACCTCCATTTCGATGGTGCTGTTGGCTGTTCCCACCAGGAATTCGAAAATATCGTTGGTCTCCTGCAGAGA
>CAYPPC010000042.1:0-15236 GCA_964412435.1 uncultured Paludibacter sp. | reverse complement strand
TTGGCTCATTGAAAATCCTTCGTCTTACCCGGTTCCCGTCTATTCTTACTCGGATTATCGGTCAGGTCATCCCCTAAATCAGCACGATATTCATCCGCAATTTTCATTAGTGCTTCGGCCACTTCGGGATAGAGTTCAATTACATTATAGCGTTCACCCGGATCGCGACGCAGGTCGTAAAGCTCAGTCGATTCCAATTTGCGGGTCACCAATTTGCCCGGCTGACCGTCATTTCCCGGAGGGTAAGCACCGTAAGTGACATAAACATGCGGGAAAACAAGCTTAAACATCCCATCAGTAACCGCATGCAGATCATTCTTATTGAGATAATAAGCAAAAGAGCTGCGTGGTTTTGCATCCTTTTCACCGCGAATCAGCGGTAAAAGGCTTACACCATCGATGGTTCTTGTCGGTAGTGGTGCACCGCTGATTTCAGCCAGGGTTGGTAAAAGATCCATATTGGTTGTCAGTTGGTTATTTACGGTTCCTGCCTGTGTTACACCTTTCCAGTACATAACACAAGGAATGCGGTTACCGCCATCAAATGTTGTGGCTTTGGCTTCGCGCAGTCCGCCTGCCGAACCGGCATGATTACCGTAATTTGCCCAGGGCCCGTTATCGGAAGTGAGTACCACTAATGTGCGCTCTTCCAGCTCGAGATCACGTAGCGTTTGCAATACCTGCCCAACGCTCCAGTCAATCTCCATCATCACATCACCAAAAAGTCCCTGTTCACTTTTTCCTTTGAATTTATCGGAAACAGCCAGCGGGACGTGCGGCATCGAGTGTGCTAAATATAAAAAGAAGGGCTTTTCACTATTTTTCTCAATAAAAGCAAGCGCCCGTTCGGTATAATCGGTCGTAAATCGCGTTTGATCGGTATTATAACCTACAATCTCATTGCCTTCGTAGGTTGGCAGGTCAGGAAAGTTAAAAACCGTACCCTGCTGCGGATGAAAAGGCCACATATCGTTGGAAAAGGGCAATCCGTAATATTCATCAAAACCATTTTGCAGAGGCATAAACGGTAAAGCATCGCCGAGGTGCCATTTGCCAAAGATGGCGGTACTGTAATCTTTTTGCTTCAGCAGTTCGCCCATAGTCATCTCCTCCGGATGCACGCCATAATCACTGCCCGGGCCGGGTGCACCTGCAAAACCGATACGATTGGGATAGCAACCGGTGAGCAAGCCGGCACGCGAAGCACCACTGATGGGCTGTGCTGCTAAGAAATGGGTAAGCTGCATCCCTTCAGCAGCCATTTTATCGATATTGGGGGTGGTATATCCTACAGCGCCGTTGTAAGAGAAATCTCCGTAACCCACATCATCCAGATTGATAATAATGAAATTAACCGGTTTTTCGGCGGTAGCCGTAAAAGAAGCAACACCGGCAGCAGCCAGGAAAAGTAGTTTATCTTTCATGATAAATTTAAGTCTGTGTTTAAATAAGAGGTATTACCGTAGCAAAGATAAACAAAAACAGCCCGAATGTGAAGCAATCGGGCATAAAAAACAGAGCCGGACACCATGATGGAACCGGCTCTGTTGAATTTGAAATTTAATGGAATTATTTAGACAGCAGAACGTTCACAATTTCTCCGCTTTCACGGGAAGCATCTTTCATTACAGAGGGAACCACACCACTCATCAGACTTCCCATCAGACCGGTATTCATCCAGGAAACATAGACTTTACCGTTAGATTTTTCGTAAATAGATACACGACACGGCATCATAGAGGAAACAAGGCGCTCTTTATCCTGCTGCAACACTCTGTTGGCATGTTCCGGATGGCACATCTCAAAAACTTTCACTTTGTTTACTTTGTGACCGTGTTTAGCCATAGTTGCCTGCAGGTCGTGCACTGTCGGAATGCTCCACCCCTTGGCTTCGGTTGTGCTTTCGAACAACTCAACCGCCTCTTCAAAATTGAGGTTAACCTCTTTTTCCTTCATCATCATACTTTCAGCTGAGAGATAAATCACAAAGAGTGTCAGCAAAAGACCCACAGCTGCTCCAATTAAACCGTAAATAAGATTCTTTTTCATAAGATTTTAAATTTTAATTTGTTATTGTTTTACCGGATGCAAAGTTACTGCAAGCCGGCTCCCGGGTCAACAGCTTTGACTTATAATATAGCGAGCTAAAAATTGCAATTTCATAACTTTTATTTTATCAAATCATAATTTTTAGCTATTTTTGAATGAAATAAATGATGAATTATTCTACAAATCATGGATATACATAGCTCTGCACACTGTTTTGCATTCTTAGATAAGAAAGAGAGAGATTTTCTTGAAAACAAGAAAAACAGACTTGAGTACTCAAAAAACGAACTGATCTACAAACAGAATGCGCTCAACCCGAATGTGTTTTTTATCCTTTCGGGCTACGTAAAGCTTTACATTGAAACCGGTAAAAACAAGCGATTGACCATACATATTGCCTCTGCTGGAGAATTTCTGGCGCTATCCTCACTTTTTGCTCACGACAAGTACCAGTGCTCGGCAAGTGCACTTACCGACACCACCGTTTGTCTGCTCGACAAAAACGGCCTGCGCGACCTGATGAACAGAAATCATGAGTTTCTGCTTTTCCTGACCCGTAAATCTTTTGAACTGGAACACCGCCTGATCGATGTTATCAAAAATGTGTCATACAAACAGATGCGGGGTAAACTGGCTTCGGCACTGGTATATCTGGATAAAATCAGCGTAGGTGAGAACATCACGCAGCTGATGACCCGGCAGGAGATAGCTGACTTTTCAGGTATCACTCTGGAAAGTGCAGTATCATTTATCAAGGAATTTTCAAACGAAGGAATCATTGAGCTGGACGGCAGAGCCATTCTGATCAAAGATAAAAAGAAACTGGAGCTGATCTCTGAGATAGGATAAAACAGAAGGAGCACGCAACAGTTCAGATGTAAAAAAAAACTGCTTCCGGACAGTCCGAAAGCAGTTTTTCTATATATTTAATTCCGGTTAGTTCTGAACGCGGGCAATATACTTATCGATATCGTAAGCTTCGTTGCTTGCCGGGTAATCATCTTTAATCTGCTGATAAGCTTTTTCTGCATCTGCTTTTTTATCTTCAGATTCGAAGAGAATACCTGATTTTTTCAGGTAAATCGGGGAAAGCTCATTTTTGTCAGCGATCACTTTTTTGTAGTAGCTCTGAGCTTTTGATTTATCACCCAGTTCTGCATAGCAATCACCAATCAAACCTACTACCGATGATTTGAAGTAGCTGTTTTTACCGTCATACTGAGTCAGATATTTCACTGCTTCCTGATATTCACCTAATTTGTAAAGGCTGATACCGGTGTAAGCTTTGGCCAGATTGCCGCTCTTAGTCATACTATACTGTGATGCGATCTCTTTGAAGCCCATTACATCAGCACCGTTTCCGTCAAGAGCAACTTTGAATGAGTCAACTGCGAAATACTCCTGTGCCATATACATTGCATCCTCGGCAGCCACTTCTCTCGGTTTCTGATAGAAGTTACGAAACGCCATAACACCGAGTACAATCAGTACAATAACACCAACAGTGATCAGAATCGATTTTTGATTCTTTTCAATAAACTGTTCCGATTTGGAAAGAATTTCACCTACGCCTTCAAGCTCTTCAACCTGAGCTCCTTTTTTCTTTTTTGTCATTATTTTATGTGTTAAATCTTGTTTGTATTTTTCAGCCCACAAAAATAGTCTAAATTTTCAAAATAAAGAAATAAAAGAGCGCATTTTTGCCCGAACCTGCTGAAAGTGTTGGATATTAGATTAATTCCCTCTCTATTTCGTCTCCGAAACTCTCAATTCTTATAAAACAGCTACCTTAAAACTATCCAAAAGTTCAGGAATTTTATCCTGAAAAACAGGTCCGGGAGTGAATTAAAGATAGTGGATTGAACTGCAAATCTTTAAGCCCGAAAACAGACAAACTCCCTGCGAAAATTTGTTAATATTCACGCTGTTTCGGGATAAATACCCTCTTTTAAGTTTGTAAAACGAGGAATAAGTATTATATTTGCAATGACCGCATTGTCCATGAGATTGGAAAACTCAACGTTCAAAACTAAACCGAGGTAAATCAAGTTCTTAATGGCGGGCTGCACCTTCGGGTATTCCGATTCGTCGGAACGGCAGATTACAGAGAGAATGGACGCCTCAAATCCTGTTTTTCAGGAGTTTTCTCAACAAACGACAATGCGGTTTTTTATATCCCCCCTTTTCTGGTGTATTAGTATAATCGTGTATTAGTTGGATAGCGAAACGTTGAATCGTTATGCTATTAGCCCAAGGGGCTAAACCTTGATAACCGTGGGTCAACGACCCACGGAATTGAACACCTCACAAATCACTCCCTGAATGGGCAGAACTTTATATGTATCTGTACTCTGGCGAAAAACAATATGATTGTAAGTGCACCTGAAGTTTGTTGATTTTCTAATCAAAATACCCAATAGTAGCTCACCTCCAACATCAGCAACGTTTTAACGTCGCACTATATCTCTTCCTCCCTAAAGTGAGGTAAACGAGATGACAAAGAGAATTTCGTGCTTCAAGCCCGTCGAAAAATATTTCTGCAAATATTAAACTTGCATCACGACGGGCGATAAAGATTGCAAACGATTCAAGCTTTACTATTAGGAAAGTCTGTTTATCGCTCATACTTTGCCAAAGTTTCAGACTTTGGTAAAGTTTATTCAATAAATCCACTACAACCGATCAAACGCACCCTCAATTGCCCCAAATTTCAAGTCGGGGATTTGCAGCCGATGATGTTACGGCGGACTTTAGCCCAATAAAGCAATCAATCGCACAACCCTCAGCCCGAAGGGCTAAACCTTGATAACCGTGGGTCAACGACCCACGGATAAGATGATCACGGAGATTACTGCCCGTAGGGCAGAACATAATAGTGTATTAGTTGGATAGCAAAACGTTGAATCATTCTGCAAATTTTGATACAGTTGTTTTCAAAAAACGGCAACTACTCCCTTTACTTATTTTTGATAAGTTCAATACCTGCAGAATGATTAGCCTACAGAACAGCGACAGCGTACTAACAGCGAAACGAAGTGGAGCATCAAACAGCCCGTAGGGCGTATTAACAACGAGGCGAAGCCGAGTATAAGAACAGCGAAGCGTCTACATCCCCTCAAACACCTTCCACGCCTCCTCAACACTCTCTATATTTCTAAAGATCACGGAGCGTTTTCCATTATGCTCACGCAGACGGATAATTCGCGGATTGGTCGTCATATATTGCAGTAATCTGCCAAACTCTTCTGACTGATAATAGGGCGAATCCATATTAGAAACCAGAAAAGCGGTCATCTGTCCGTTTTTCAAAATCAGCTTTTCAATACCGTATTTCATGGCGAGCCAGCGAAGACGGACAATCAACATCAGCGAGAGGCTCTTAGGCGGAATCTTTCCAAAACGATCCTCCAGGTCCCGCTGGAAACGCTCCAGCTCGGTCTCGTTTTCTATACTGTCCAGCTCCCTGTACATCGTAATCCGCTCTGAAGTATTCTCAATATACTCCTCCGAGAACATAATCTCCATATCGGTATCTATCTGACAGTCGGTCACATAGGCTTTCTGCTTATTAGCATCCCGCTCTTCAGCGTAAAGTTCTGCAAACTCCTCGTCTTTCAGTTCGTGCACCGCTTCATTCAGAATGCGCTGATAGGTTTCATAACCTAAATCGGTGATAAACCCACTCTGTTCGGCACCCAGCATATTTCCCGCTCCGCGGATATCGAGGTCCTGCATAGCGATATTAAATCCGCTACCCAGCTCTGAAAATGTTTCAATGGCCTGCAGCCGACGACGCGCCTCAGGGGTGAGCAGACTCATCTCCGGGGCCAGCAGATAGCAGTAAGCCTTGCGGTTGCTGCGCCCTACCCGTCCGCGCAACTGGTGCAGATCGCTCAAACCAAAACGGTGCGCACTATTAATAATAATGGTGTTGGCATTCGGAATATCAATGCCGGACTCAATAATGGTGGTGGCCACCAGCACATCATATTCGTAGTCGATAAAGTCCACAATCACCTCCTCCAGGTCCGAAGCCTTCATCTGTCCGTGACCCACCGCCACCCGGCATCCCGGCACCAGCCGGTTAATCATGGCCTGGATGGTATAAATATTCTGCACCCGGTTATTCACAAAGAAAACCTGACCGTTCCGGCTCATCTCCAGCATTATCGCATCCCGGATCACCTCTTCGTCGAAGGAGTGAATCTCGGTTTGAACCGGATAGCGGTTGGGCGGCGGAGTGTTAATAATGGAGAGATCGCGGGCACCCAGCAAGGAGAACTGCAGCGTTCGCGGAATGGGTGTGGCAGTCAGTGTCAGCGTATCAACATTTGCTTTCAGCTGCTTTAGCTTCTCTTTTACGGAAACACCAAACTTCTGCTCTTCGTCAATTATCAGCAGTCCCAGATCTTTGAATTTCACAGTTTTACCCACGATCTTATGGGTGCCGATAATTATATCAATGGCTCCCTGCTCCAGCAACTCCAGAGTTTCGCGGGTCTCTTTAGCGGTTTTGGCACGACTCAGATAGGAGACATTGACCGGCAGGTCGGCCAGCCGCTCCCGAAAAGTGTTATAGTGCTGCATCGCCAGCACCGTGGTAGGCACCAGCAACGCCACCTGTTTGCTGTCGGCCACCGCTTTGAAGGCAGCCCGGATAGCCACTTCGGTTTTACCAAAACCAACATCTCCGCAGACCAGGCGATCCATCGGCATATCGGCCTCCATATCTTTTTTGATGTCTGCCGTTGCTTTAACCTGGTCAGGCGTATCTTCGTAAATAAAGGAGGCTTCCAGCTCGGTTTGCAGATAGCTGTCGGGAGAAAACTGGTAAGCCTTTTCAGATTTTCGCTGCGCGTAAAGCTTTATTAAATCGCGGGCAATATCTTTTACTTTCGACTTGGTACGCTCTTTCAGACGCTCCCATGCACCCGAACCGAGCTTATGAATGCGCGGCTCAATGCCCTCTTTGCCCTTATATTTGGAAATACGGTGCAGCGAATGAATGCTTACAAAAATGATATCATCATCCCGATAGGTCAGTTTCACCATCTCCTGCAGCGTGCCGTTAACCGTGGTGCGCACCAAACCACCAAAGCGGCCCACACCGTGATCCACATGCACCACATAATCGCCTACCTGTAGCTGATTCAGCTCTTTCAGCGTCATCACCACTTTGCCCTGGCGGGTGCGGTCTGTTTTCAGACGGTATTTATGGAAACGCTCAAAAACCTCATGGTCGGTGTAGCAAATCAGTCTTAAATCATGATCAATAAAGCCTTCGTGAATGGTATTGATAACCGGCTGGAAGGGAATTTCATCGCCCCGGTCTTTGAAAATAGCACCGATACGGTCGAGCTGTTTTACGCTGTCGCTAAAAAAGTAGATTTTATAGTTCTCACTCAGATGTTCTTTCAGGTGCTCTGAAATCAGTTCAAAGTTTTTATGAAAAACAGGTTGAGGCAGCGTGTTGAAATGAATCGTTTCAGCTGATTTGAAGTGACTGCGACTGCCCCACTCCACTTTGCGGAAGGACGCCACCTGCTGCATAAATTCATCACCCGTAATATGAGTTTGATGTAAATCGGGCGTACTTTTACCATCACTGTTTGCTTTCACCAGCGCCTCATCATAGACCTGGTTGATACGATCACGCACAAAAAGCACATCCAAAAAGTGGAAAACGGTATCTTTGCCAATAAAATTGGCGAAAGGAACATATTTCAGCCCCTTACCGCTTTTGCTTAGATCCGGCACAATCTCCACCCGCTCCTTCTTCTCTTTCGAGAGCTGTGTTTCAATATCAAAAATACGGATACTGTCAATTTCATCGCCAAAAAAGTCGAAGCGGAAAGGCAGCTCATAAGCAAAAGAGAAGATATCAACAATACTACCCCGAATCGAGAACTGACCCGGCTCATAGACAAAATCAACCCGCTCAAAACCGAGTGAGGTAAGCTTTTCAATCAAGGTGTCAATCGCAATGGTCTCGCCCGATTTCAGCTTCATCGTTTTACTGCGAAAGCCGTCGGTCGAAACTACTTTTTGCACCATCGCCTCAGGGTAAGTGATTACAATTTGAGAGCGGTTGCTGTTGGACATACGATTGAGCGCTTCGGTGCGCAAAATCTCATTGGAGCTATCAAGTTGTGAAAGGCGAATTGTTTTTTTGTAAGAAGAGGGAAAAAATAGCACCTCTTCATCCGAAAGCATCTGCCGGATATCATTGTAGGCATAAGCAGCCTCATCCGCATCATTAAAAACAAAAAGCTGTGAGCCCACCGACTTTTTAAAAAAGGAGGCCAGCGCCAGCGACAAAGCGGAGGCGTTCAGGCCGGAAACTTTCAGGTTTGTTTCAGCCGATGCTGCCCATAAAACCATCGCTTCCAACTGCGGATGGCGGGCATATAGTTCTTTAAATTCGGATAATTTCAATTTAGACCTTTCTTTTTTATAAGCCTGCAAAGTTACGGAAAATAGAGAGATATGCAAGAGGGCTGTTTCCTTGTAAACTTCTTTTAGAGTAACCATTATAGTTTAGATAAGGTTTAATAAATTTGGTTATAAGTCTACATAAACACCAGAAAAGCCACAAATTAAAATTCTTTATCGAATACCAATTACTCACTAATCTAAAATACCCTATTTTTCTGGAACTTTAGAATAAAAAGCTATTTACTACAGCAGTTTTATTAAATTCTTCCTATTTATTTTGAAAATATTTTATTGGATTTATCATGATTATAAGCCGCCCAATTAAATAATTTTTATTTTTATCAAAATATTTTACTTACAGTTTAAACCTTTTCCAGGAAACAAATGTTACAATTTCAAACACATTAACCAATAAATAACAGCAAACATTGACTAGATGCGCATTTATCTTAAAACAATGCATATGTAAGTAATGATACTTCACTTTTAATTATACTTACTTACCTAAAAATTGAAATTACATTCTATTTAATTAATCACCTAAACTATATTATAATGATTAAAGCAAAGAAAGTATATTTTTTGATAGTCTTAATTATGTCAGCTATCTACACATTAAAAGCACAAGATGATATCAGAGTCCATCAAGCGCCATCCTTACAACTGGGGTTAAATGGTTTGACTTATTCCAAAGGGGACTTAGATGCTCAGTTAATAATGCAAATAATTGCAGAAAAACAACAAGAGATTAAAGTAAGGCTAATAGAAAACATGTTTTTAAATGGTGTTGATAAATCTGGGGGTACAATTTATAATTACACTTCAAATATATTAAATTCTATTACCCAAGAAGCAAATCCAGAAATTCGAACTAAAATAATACTAGAAAGTACTGTCAATTTTGCTTTTGTATATCACTTCACTGAATATATAAAATCAAACAATAAAGATGTATTAGAAGATATTAGAACAGAAGTTATCGAAATACATTTAGAGGAAAATAAAATAAATAAAATAAAAAAACACGACAACATATATACAAAAAAAATAAATAAAATAAACAAAAGCCCGAAAGAAGTAAAAGTAAAGAAACTATTATTTGAAAAAGATATTTTTAATATTCTCCTACTTGACATAGCAAGCGAAGTTATAAAGAATAATACTATACTTAAAGAACTTGGCGTTATGCAAGTTGAACAAATGAATTCCTATAACACTAAGAATAAATTCATTAGAATAAAAAGAATCTATGACTCTAAAATATATGACGAAAAAGATTCAGTATATTATAAACATTGTGAGTATTTATATAATTTGATGGAAAAAGAACTTAAAAACATTACCAAAACTATTGGTCTTGCAAATTATTACATAAAAGAATATAGTTTTATTTCCCAGAACTACAACATTAATCCAAACCAAACTGGTGGAGATAGTTTTAATTATCAATTACTCTTAGAAGAAATTGACAATACTATTAAACTTATAAAAAAGAAATGGACAAATGAATCTGACTCAATATTCTCGATTTCATTAACAGAGTTATCAAATATCCAAAACATTATATTAAAGACCGAAAGATTAGATAACACCAACTATAAAGACTCTATTAATTTTGAATCAGACTTGATTTATGTATTAAATAGTAAGGTAATACCTATTCTTAGAAAATACTCAAAGTTTAACTCTAGCATTAACGCTACACTTAACTCTACTAGCAATATATTACTACTTAGAGCAAATAATTTATTATACCAGAAAAACACTACAAACGTAAATCACAAACATTTTTATGACAACATACTAGTAAAACTTTTAGGATTACTATATGAATTTGATAAGCCTGAAACATATTTGGAATTTATTAACATGATACCTGGATTTGAGAATTTCTTGACCAATCCTTTAGCTAAATCAACATTAAATACATTAAATAATTATATTTCTAATAGTGTCTCGTTAAATAGTGATATTAACAATGAAAAATATGTTGATATTAATATTGATAGTTTTTTATCAAATATCATAAATACTCGCAAAAACACTCTTACTCCGTTTGATTTCCACTTTACAGTCGGATTAAATAATATTTTTTTTGTAGAATCTCTTGATATTCATAATGGTACAAAAATAAATAACTATTCATTTGTTAGTGAAAAAATTGGAGCTAAATATAAAATTTTAAATCCAGGAGCATGGAGAAACCGCAAAATTGGCGATGTTTACAAAAACAGATATGGTGTTACTTATGAAAAAACAGCATCACCAACACAACCACTTATTGATAATTTATATGTTCTGTTATATGGCTCCGGAATTCTATATAATATTACTAACATGGGAACTAATAAAGATTTTAATTACCCTATTATAGGATTAGGCGCTGGTGTTACTTTGTATAATTCATTAGATATTAATTTTACTTGGGGGTTTCCTATAGATAACCAATTAACCTTCTCAAATAACTTTAAAGGAAATCGAAGTTATATCGGTTTTGGTGTTGACATACAATTTTTAGACTACTTTAATCGTTTATCAAGGAATATTAAAAACAATCGGACACAAAAACGTCTGTCTAAATAAAGAAGACAAGCTATATATTTCAGAATCTCATATAGAATAACTAAGCGACAAACACCCAACCGTTTGTCGCTTTTTTTAATAACCACCCATAAACTTACTCTTCTCACTATTATTTATTACTTTTGCTGAGCCTTATAATAAAACTATAAATGAAATATCTTAAAAGACACTTTGCATTTGTTTTTTTGAGTCTTATATTAATACTCAGTCTAATGTCGTGCAAAGTAACGAAAGAGCTAAAACCTGGCAGCACGGAACAAGAAATCAATTCTCCGGAAATTGCTTTTTTCACATTTTCTTTAGCATACGATTCAGTTCAAAATGAATATTCCATGGCGCTTATTGACAAGAAAGTTGTTCCCGGAAAAATTAAAGAGAGTGCGGGAGAGAGTTTTATTCATACCGAAAATAAGCTCATTTATAAACTATTAAATAAGAATTCAGAAATAATTTCAGAGAAAAAGATCGCTTCACCGCTTGAAAGAACGGTTGAGTATGCGGATGATACAGGCAAACTACAAAAGCAGACCATTCGGTTGGATTCTGCTGAACTGTTTTTACGCTTATCTCTCCCACCTGAAGCCCGTTTTCTCAGCTTTGAAATGGAAGAGAAAGATGTTCTTATCATTAACTTGAAAAATTAAATTATGCGACAATTATTTACCTTTTTACTTGCTTTTGCTACCGGCATAGTTGTACATGCTCAAAAGTTTGATGTCGATACCATTCAGATGAACGGACCTACAGAGAAAATGATTAATATCGTTTTTCTGGGAGATGGTTACACCGAATCTGAATTAAACCGGTTTTTACTGGATGTGCAAAAATCAAATAATGCTTTTTTCCAGGATGTGCCCTTTAAGCAGTACAAAAACTATTTTAACGTATTTGCTATTTCGGTAGCTTCCAATGAGAGTGGTGCCGCTAGGGATCCCTATCAGCCTATTGACAACTATTTTGGAAGTACTTTCAACTATCTGGGAATAGACCGCCTGCTCTACCCGGTAAATTACTCAAAAATCGTCAATGTCCTGGCTGACAATTTCCCGGTGTATGATATTGTGGCTATGATTGTGAATGACGATAAATATGGCGGTTCAGGCGGTTGGCTGGCCACTTTTTCTACAAATGAGTCATCCAACGAACTCTATTTACATGAGTTGGGGCACTCTTTTGGTGAACTGGCTGACGAATACTGGGCCGGCCCTCAATATGCTTTTGAAAAGGTGAATTTAACCCGGGACAACGATCCGGAAACAATTGGATGGAAAAGCTGGCTGAACGATTTTAATATTGGCATCTACCCGCATGAGGAGGCACCCGACTGGTTCAGACCACATCAAAGATGTAAAATGCGTTACCTCGGTTATGATTTTTGCGCTGTTTGTGTTGAAGGACTGATAGAGAAAATCCACGCTACATCATCACCTGTTTTATCCTATTCGCCTGCTGAAAGTACAATTACAGAGACCTCTTATCCATTAGTTTTTAATCTGGACTTAATAGAACCAATTCCCAACACCTTGCGCACCGAATGGATTCTCAACAACTCAAGCCACCAACTAAACGCAGACGAACTTACATTGTCAGCGTCACAGTTGAAAGAGGGGATCAATTCCTTAAGCGTAAGCATAACGGACACCACCCAGCTTGTACGTTCTGAAAATCCCCACACAATTCACCAGTCGGTTATCAGTTGGGAAATTGATGCTGTCACCAGTGTGAAAGATCTGCATCTCTCTTCCAAAGAATTAACTATCGACATATATCCCAACCCATTTCAGGAGTATATCACAGTCTATTTCAAAGAGATTATAAGCGAGGAAATAAAAATCGAGGTGGTTGATTTATCCGGCAAACTGGCTGCTTCAGAACAGTTTTCTCCCGGAGATGAGTACACACTTAATTTGAATAAACTGAACGCCGGTAATTACATTTTAAATATTTATCTGAAAAACAGCTTGCTTACCAGTACCCAAATTATAAAGAAGTAAGCACGATATAAAGTAAAAAGAAAGCGACAAACGGCCTGTGAGGTGTTTGTCGCTTTTTTATATCTTACTATTCAACTACAATCCAATCATTCCAAAAAGAATCAAACTTGCAGCCATCACCGCCATACCAATCATAAACCCAATAATGGCGTGATGCGCTTTTCCAAAACGCTGCGCAGCGGGCAGCAGCTCATCCACCGAAATATAGACCATAATTCCGGCAACGGCAGCCATCAACAATCCCAGGACAAAGTTGCTTAAGAAATGGCGCAGAATCAGGAAACTAAATATTGCTCCTAACGGCTCAGCCAATCCGGAAGCGAAAGATAACCAGAACGCTTTTTTACGACTCCCCGTAGCGTGATACATCGGAATAGAAACCGCCATTCCCTCCGGGATATTGTGGATTGCAATGGCTACGGCAATGGGAATTCCCACTTCGGGTAATACTAATGAAGTGGAAAAAGTAGCAATACCTTCGGGAAAGTTGTGTATTGCCAACGCGATGGCGGTCATCACTCCCACCCTTTTTAGCGCAGCGCTGTTGAGCGTCTCTTCCACATCGCCCACTCCGTGTAAATGGTGCGGATTTTCCACATCCGGTATTAACATATCGATCAAAAATACCAGTAGCACTCCGGCAAAAAATGCCAGTGTGGTATACAGTTCTGCTTGTGAAGCAAATCCTCCCTCTTCTATCAACCCCATCGCCTCCGGGAAAATCTCAACCAACGACACATAAATCATTACTCCCGCCGAAAAACCAAGCGTAAAAGAGAGTAAGCGAACATTGGTGCGTTTTGTAAAAAACGCCAGTGCACTTCCAATGCCGGTGCTCAAACCGGCAAAAAGCGTCATCGAAAAGGCAAACAACACATTATTGTCAAACATAATTGATTCTATTTCTTATTGTTCATTACTCTTCAGCTTGCTGTTTTTCTAACAAAACAGATCAAAGAGCAATCGTTGGAATATATCCGAATTTTCTCCGGGACTACTATATTTAAACTTCTACTCTAAAAAAATGTAACAAAAAACTAAACTACTTGTTTAATCCTGAACGATGAAGCTACATCTATATCCTTATAAACAGAAGTAAATAAACCCACTCTGTCAATTTTTCTACAATGGCATGTTAAACATTTATAAACAAGTATTTTGAACACAAAAAAATATGCTATTTTTGACAATATATAACCTGTTAACTCCAATACTAAATATGAAACGTATCTTTTACACCCTGACACTGGTTCTGCTTGCACATCTCAGTTTTTCACAAAAAGTTCCCAAACCACCCATGATGGGAATCTCCACCTGGAATGCTTACCGGGCTGATATTAATGACAGCATCATTCGGGCGCAAGCCGACAATATGGTGGCGAAAGGTTTGCTTGATGCCGGTTACCAATACCTCAATATCGACGACGGCTTTTTTGCCGGACGGGATGCGCAGGGCAATCTGCAAATTAGCACCGGCAAATTTCCTAACGGAATGAAAGTGTTGGCGGACTATATCCACTCCAAAGGCTTAAAAGCAGGAATTTACAGCGATGCCGGACCTAATACCTGTGCCTCCATTTGGGAAAACCCACCCGAAACAGGCGGTATTGGCGGCGGCCTGTACCAACATGAACAGCAGGATATCAACCTCTTTTTCAAAGATTGGGGATACGACTATATTAAGGTGGATTATTGCGGGGCATCGCAGTAGTCACTAAAACTGGACGAAGAGACGCATTACACCAAAATTAAGGAGGCGATTGACGCTACCGGTATAGAGGATTACGTTTTCAATGTTTGCCGCTGGGATTTCCCGGGAACCTGGGTGACCAAAATCGCCGACTCGTGGCGAATCTCTTACGATATTGCACCCAATTTTTCGCGCATGCTCTATATTTTGGATCTCAACACTTTTCTGGCGCCATTTATGAGTCCCGGGCACTACAACGATATGGATATGCTCGAAATTGGAAACGGTGATCTCACTTACAATGAAAATGTGGCTCAAATGAGTCTTTGGGCGGTACTCACATCGCCTTTGGTAATTGGTGCCGATTTGAATAAAATTAGTCAGCAAACACAAAAAATGTGCTGAAAAATGGGTATTTTTCATGTATTTTCCACTACCAATTTTCACAAATAGCTGATTCTCAAGGAATTAGCTATTTGCAAAAA
>CAYPPC010000041.1:0-15299 GCA_964412435.1 uncultured Paludibacter sp. | reverse complement strand
AAGCGAAACCGGTGTAAAGATAGTTTCTATACGCTAAATCATTAATATAATACTTTGCATTCCCGGACAAAATATCTTTTCCACTAATATCGTATCGGTCACATCGGTGAATTAAGAAAGCTTCCTCAATATAGCCAACATAAGCTGACACAACATCGTAACTTGTCTTCCTACCCAGATTTTTAAAATAATTGACAATATTGGTAAGAGATACGAGATTAGATGCATTATTCACTAAGTATGCAAAGATATCATCGAGCAATCTTGCATCACGAATATTGTAACGCTGAACTATATCTCGCAGCATAACCGTATCTTTAATCGAAGACACATAATTTCGTTTAAGTTCCAGATTTTCTAATCTAATTAATTCAGGTAATCCACCACTTGTCATATAGTTGAGATAACTTACTTTGTTTATCTCTTGTCCTGTTATGCCGGAATATTCAGAATAACTAAAGGGCAATATTTCCACCGATACATAACGACCCGACAATAATGTTGCCAATTCACCTGATAACATTTTTGAGTTAGACCCACTGACAAACAGTTCATATTCATCCACATAATCTTGTGATAGTGAATTAACAACATGCTCCCAACCTTCAATCATTTGAACCTCATCGATAAAAATATACAGTTTCCCGACTAAATTAAATTTTTTTCTATAAGTTTTTATTAAATCATCCAGATCTTTATAACTTTTCAGAAAGTCAAGGTCAGTAAACTCTTTATTAATAATCAATGTATTTACCGGATTCACACCCTTATCAATAAGCTCTTTAGCCACTTGTCGCAAAATATAACTTTTACCCGATCGGCGCTGCCCTACCAGAACTTTCACCAATCGATTTCCGGTCCACTCCACAAGCCGATAGGTGTAATCAGTTCTCTTGAATCCCAAATCAATAGATTTTGAATCCCAGAAATTATATTTACGAAGTAGTGCTATTTTTTCGTTCATAACCTATTTTTTTTACAAATATACATTATTTTCGGTTATAACCTAATATTATGCGCGGAGTTTCAACAAAGAGCAGTATTGAAAAATCTTTAAATAGCAAAAAGTACTTTTGCATTAACTGTGGTAGTCTTATTAATTTCCTCCTCACTAATTCCATACAATTCACTCAATTTTTTACGCACCAAAGCTGTATAAGCCGGTTCATTGCGCTTACCGCGATACGGTACCGGTGCTAAGTAAGGTGAGTCGGTTTCCAGCAGTAGTTTTTCGAGTGGTTGGGCTGGTATATTTTCAGCTAAACCTCCATTTTTGAAGGTAACTACACCACCAATGCCCAGATAAAAATCACCCAGTTCAAAAATATCTGCAGCCTCTTTTTCACCGCCGGTGAAGCAGTGAAACACACCCCGCAATCCGCGACCTTTGAATTTTTGCATCGCTTCGATTATCTCATTGTGCGAGTTACGCACATGGATAATCACCGGTAAATTAAACTCTAACGACCACTCTAGTTGGGTTTGTAATGCTTCAATCTGTTCTTTTATATAGGTTTTATCCCAATAGAGATCCAGCCCAATTTCGCCCAGTGCAACAAACGAACGACGCTCCAGCTCACTGCGCACAAAAGCAAGTTCTTCTTGATAATTTGCCTCCACACTGGTGGGATGCAAGCCCATGGCAGCATAGCAATAAGCCGGATAAGCACTTTCAGTTTTGTAAAGTTGATTTGCTGTTGACTTATCAATATTGGGCATAATAATATGCGAAAGTCCGGCCTCCCGAGCACGCTCAATCATGCCATCACGATCTTCATCAAACTGCTCTAAATAGATATGAGCATGGGTGTCAATCATATTTTTTCACTTTATTTGTTACGCTCAGTGCGCATTTGTGCAATAACTTGCTGCATTTCATCTTCTGAGAAATAAGAGCCTGTAGCACAAAAATACTCATTTATAAATGCCAAATTAATTTCGGCTGATCGCTTAATCAGAAACTGCGCCATCTCTTCTACAGCCAGGTTGTAGGGAACCTGAGCTATCAGCATCAAATAATCATCAACAAACAGATACTCCTTCATCCGACAATCTTTGAAGTCATCTATTTCCGGAAGAATCTTCTCCATTTGTTTTTCTTCTTCAGGCGTAAAAAAGGCTTCCCGCTCAAGCATAAACAAAAAATAGTAGGTAAACCGATGTTCACCCACAACACCGTCAATCATATAGGGTTTTTCGTTCGAATAGTCATATTCTTCATCGTCATACTCATCATCAAATTCAGAATCATCACTGCCCGACCCCATAAACAGCCGGCATTCACCCAGTGCTAACTCAGCCCACAGCTGCAACTCTTCTCCGGCTACCACTACAAACTGCTCCAGATAGTTGCATGCCTCCTCAATGCCAGTGTGGGCAAAAATGGCAATCACCCGCTCCTTCGCTTCCAGCGGAGTATCCGGATCTAAAAGTGCCTGCCCCATCGCTTCAATCTTCTCAGGAGTCAACTTCTCCAGTTCCTCATAAAGATCAGCCGGATGCGAACGCATGATATAGTCAATTGACTTTTCCAAATCATCTTTCATAAGAATTTCTTTTTATCAATGAGACATATTCAGGGAAAAAAAGCGATTGAATATAGTTCGAATCGCTCTTTTTTATCATTTGTCAATAAACCTACTCCCACTCAATGGTTGCCGGTGGTTTTGAGCTGATATCATACACTACCCGGTTGATACCTGCCACTTTATTGATAATATCGTTAGATACTTTGGCCAGAAAATCATAAGGCAGATGCACCCAATCGGCAGCCATACCATCGGTAGAGTTTACGCTGCGTAATGCCACCGCATTCTTATAAGTACGCTCATCACCCATCACCCCCACACTCTGAACAGGCAGCAGCACCACTCCGGCCTGCCACACCCGGTCATAGAGATTCCAGTCTTTGAGTGCACGGATAAAAATATCATCAGCATCCTGCAGGGTTTTCACCTTTTCAGGGGTAATTTCACCCAAAATACGAACTCCCAGGCCGGGGCCGGGGAATGGGTGACGCTTCAACAGGTGATTCATCATGCCCAGCTCATTACCTACCCGACGCACCTCATCTTTGAATAGCAGACGCAGAGGTTCGCAAAGCTGCAAGTTCATTTTTTCAGGTAAACCACCCACATTATGGTGCGATTTAATCACCGTTCCGGTGATAGAGAGCGACTCAATAACATCCGGGTAGATGGTTCCCTGAGCCAGCCACTTTACACCTTTCAGTTTATTGGCTTCTTCTTCGAATACCTTGATAAACCCGGCGCCAATCACCTTGCGCTTCTCTTCCGGATCAGTCACGCCTTTCAGCTGACTATAAAAATAATCTTTGGCATCCACACCAATCACGTTAAGGCCTAAATGCTCATAATCAGCCAGGACATTCTCAAATTCATTTTTACGCAGCAGACCGTTATCCACAAAAATACAAACCAGGTTTTTTCCTATCGCTTTGTGCAGCAACACAGCCGTAACAGAGGAGTCAACACCTCCGGAAAGGCCGAGTAATACTTTATCTTTTTTAAGAGTGGCTCTTAACTCCTTCACTGTGTTCTCAATAAATGAAGCGGGCGACCAGCTTTGAGTAGTTCCGCAAATATGCAGGAAATTTTCAAGTATCACCATCCCTTCAGAGGAGTGATAAATCTCCGGATGGAACTGAACACCCCAGGTTTTCTCACCTTCGATGCGGAAAGCGGCAATATCCAGATCGCGGGTACTGGCTACTTTTGTAAAGCCCTCAGGCAGCTCAGTAATAGAGTCACCGTGCGACATCCAGATTTGCGAACCTTCATGGACCTCTTTGAACAGAGCATCCTTACGATCCACTTCTGCCATCACTGCCCGGCCATATTCCCGACTGTCGGTAGCCTCTACCTTACCCCCCATTTCGTGCACCAGATACTGGGCACCGTAGCAAATACCGAGAACCGGAAATTTTTTACGGATATTGGATAGATCGATTTGGAAGGCCTCTTCATCATAAACCGAATATGGACTGCCTGAAAGAATAACCCCTTTGATATCGGTGGTATCTTCCGGAAATTTATTGTAAGGCAAAATTTCGCAATATTCGTTCAGTTCACGCAAGCGGCGGCCAATCAATTGAGTAGTTTGAGAGCCAAAATCAAGAATAATAATTTTTTCCATGGAAGTGTTACAATTAGTTTATGCAAAAATAGTAAAAAGATAGGGAATAGGAAACTAAGCAGGCCCAATTAAGCGATATAGTTGGTTTTATTCTTTCAACAATAAAGAGCTGTCACCATAGCTCAAAAAACGAAAACCCTTAGACATGGCGTAGTCGTAAATACGCTCCCAGTCACCTTCAACAAAGGCTGAGACCAGCAATAAAAGTGTGCTTTGCGGCTGATGAAAATTGGTGATTATGCCCTTGATGAGACGAAACTGAAATCCGGGTTTTATCAATATCTGAGTTTCTCCGTGCAGCCCCTCCTGATCCACCCTCTCCAGGTATTGGTGAACAGCCTTGAGTGCCTCTTCCAGGGAAATCTCACGTTCCCTCTCTTCATAAGGTTCCCACTGTGTTACTTTGAAGATAAGTTCCCTTTCGAAAAACAGCTGTTCAGCCTCTGCAAGCTGCCTGCCGATATAATAAAGGCTCTCGAGCGTTCGCACAGAAGTAGTTCCCACCGCAATTACAGGTCCCGGAGCTTGTAGTAAAGCACGAAGAGTCTCCCGCTTCACGTAAAATGTTTCGGTGTGCATACTGTGCTCTTCCACCAGTTCAGATTTTACAGGCTGAAATGTTCCGGCTCCCACATGCAGTGTCAGCTCATCAGTTTTAATATTCCTGGTTTTCAATGATTCCAGCACGGCCGGTGTGAAGTGCAGGCCGGCAGTAGGTGCCGCTACAGAGCCTTCGATCCGGGAATAAACAGTCTGATAAGTAGTTTTATCATTCTCTTCAGTGGCACGATGCAGATAAGGCGGAATAGGTAATTCACCCACTTCCTGCAAAATCTCTGAAAAACTGGTCTCTGCTTTATCCCAGCTAAACCGAACCCGGTGCCCATGCTCCGAAGATTCAATCAGACGGGCTGTAAGCAATACCTTTTCACCCTGCAGCTCCAGTTGCCGGGTCAAATCAACCTGTTTCCATTTTTTCAGATTACCCACCATGCATTTCCATTCGCAATGGTCTGTTGCACCCAGTGAGAGCGCATAGTCGGCCGGCTCCTCCGGCTCCAGGCAGAAGACTTCAATACGGGCACCGGTTGGTTTTCTGAAGAGGATGCGGGCCTGAATTACCCGGGTATTGTTATAAATCAGCAGTGAATTTTCCGGCAGGTAATGAGCGATTGAAGAAAACTTATCTTCGCTAATCTCTCCGCCTCTCCAGAGCAGGAGTTTCGACTCATCGCGCTGCGCCAACGGATATTTAGCGATACGCTCATCCGGCAAATCGTAATTAAATTGCTCAATTCGGATAGGATCTTGTTTCTTAGCGCTCATCAGTGAAAATATATTTGTAAATTTGCAAAAATACGAATCTTTAAGCTATTAGCAATCAAACATACCTCATTTTTGGGGAATATTAAAATATAAAAGATATGATAAAGGTAGGTGATAAAGTGCGCTTTCTGAATGAAGTAGGCGGTGGTAAAGTGGTGCGTGTGGAGAGCAGGCAAAATCTGGTTTATGTAGAAGATGAGGATGGTTTTGAGGTGCCGATGCTCATTACAGAGTGTGTGGTGGTGCCTGAAGTGAATCCGAACACCAATTTTCCCAGACAGGAGCTTTCTGCCAAAAACAGAGAACAGGCGGAGCAGGTGGTTGAAAAAGTGGCAGCACCACGTATCGAAGAGAAGCCCGAACCGATAGTGGAGGTGGCCGGTGGAGATACACTGAATGCCATGCTGGCCTTTTTTCCGACAGATATTAAAAGGATGGACAGCACCGGTTACGAATGCTATCTGGTCAATGACAGCAACTATTTTCTCTTCTATAATTTAATTATTGGCGAAGCCGGCAAGCGCCGCAGCGTTGCTCAGGGCGTTATTGAACCCAATATGCAGGAGTTGCTTTGCGAAATCAGCAAACCGGAGCTGAACGACTGGGAGAGGCTGAGAATTCAGGCGGTAGCCTTTAAGAAGGACAAGGAGTACGACGAGCAGGCAGCTATTGACCACACGCAGAAGATGAATGTAGTGCGTTTCTATAAGTTGCACAGTTTCGGGGCCTCCGATTACTTCGATGAGCCGCATATGCTGATTGATCTGAAGCCGGGTAAGCAGCCCGATAGAATGTCCGAACAGGCCATCAGTGCCGATAAAATCAAAGAGGCGATGATGGAGAAGAAAGATACGGCACCTGCCGGTAAAAAATCAGGTAAGAGGGAGCGAATCAATCAGATTATTGAGGTGGATTTGCATATCAACAATTTACTGGACACTACCGCCGGCATGTCCAATGCCGATATGCTTGAGTACCAGCTCTCTGTTTTTCATAAAACACTGGAAGAGAACAGGCGTAAAAAGGGACAGAGAATCGTATTTATTCACGGTAAGGGGGAGGGAGTTTTGCGCAGCGAAATAGAAAAGCAACTGAAACATCGTTATAAAAACTACTATTTTCAGGATGCCTCTTTTCGTGAATACGGTTACGGTGCTACCATGGTAACCATTCGATAATCTATCACATACAAAACAAAAAATGCCGAACAGATTGATTCCGTTCGGCATTTTTTATAAAGGACTATTTGATTATTTTTTAATCAGTTTCAATGATTTCGAGGCCCCTTTTTCATTCCTTACCTGAAGGATATAGGTACCCGCTTCGAGGCTACTCATATCAAGTTGTCTGCTTACACTTTCATCAACCACGAGATTTGATTTCATCACCAAAGATCCAATCAGCGAGTTTACAGACACCTCATATCTGCCCGCTTCAGGAAGCTGGATATTAAGATAATCTACACAAGGGTTCGGAGCTACTGTTACCTGATCGAGCAGCTGTTTCTGAACAGAAGTAGATGCTTCCACCACCAGGTCAAAGTCATACATTCTTCCTTTGTCCACCGGATCAAAACCCAGGTCGGCATAGCCTTTAGGACGCCAGCCGTCCGTGTAAACTACACGCAGGCGGGTCTTTCCTTCAACTGCATCTGTCGGAACATTAACTTCCCGGCTGATGCTCAGCAAAGCATTTCCGTTGTTTCTTTCCCGCTCTCCAATCAGAGCCATACGCTCACCGGTATCCGCAAAATCAAGGTCACGATTCCAGTCCACCAGAATAATGGCCTGGCTCCACTGCAAACCATCTGACTGACCTTTCAATGCTTCAAGATTCAGCGTAAATGCACTCCCGGGAGTTACGCGAACAGGCTCCTCATTATAATAAGTATAATAAGAATTAGGTGCGGCTGATGCCGTATAATTGATATTGCTCACAGCGCCGCTTGTGGTAGCTGAAGTTAAATATCGATCGTTAGTAGTTTCACGAGCCTGACCGGGCACTTCCCATCCAAAAATATAGCGCGCAGAGGCAACCTTACTCGGCAGCATATCGTTTTTCACTGCGATTGCTTTTACAACACTGTTTTCAGTCAGTGTAATAGGTTCGGTGTAGCGGGTAGAAGCTGTAGTCGGCTCTGTTTCATCCAGCGTATAATAAACGGATGCCCCGGGTGTAGCACTTGTAATGCTCACTTGCAGCTCATCGAGGTAGCTGCCACCCGGCTCAGAAAAAACCGGCATTTCAGTACGTTCGGGCACCATCACTTTGTAGCGACCATTTACTTCCGTATCAAATTGAAGCGTATGCTCATCCACTACGGTCACAGCCACTTCAGTACCTGTATTCACATTGATAACCGATCCAAGTCCCAGATAATTGTAGTTGACCGTACAGATTTGACCTGATTGTGATAAAATTTCTGCACCTTTCAGTTCATTGTTTTCCCACTCCAGATACACTTCGAAGTTACCAACTGCACGCAGGCCTTTTATCTCTCCCTGAGTCCATACATCGGGCAGTGCCGGTAAAAGCTGAATAGTCCCTGTGTGGCTCTGCAGCAACATCTCAGCTACCCCGGCAGTGGCTCCAAAGTTTCCGTCAATCTGGAAGGGTGAGTGTGAGTCAAAGAGGTTCTGATAGATACCACCGTCATGCTGGTTAGTATTGAGCGACTGCGACAGGCGCAAAGCTTTATTTAGAATGATACGTGCGCGGTTTCCATCCATACCACGTGCCCAAAGATTAATTTTCCAGCCCATCGACCAGCCGGTGCTGGCATCGCCGCGGGCATTCATCGATTTGATAGCAGCATCAAAAATCTCCTGGTCAATCAGCGGTGAAATCTGATTTCCGGGATAGAGGCCCATCAGATGTGACATATGGCGGTGTCCATTTTCACCGGCACCTTTTTCAGAATATTTCCACTCACGTAAATGACCGTCGGCATCAATACCAAGACCGGTATCCAGATTGTCAAATTTATCCTGAAGCTCTGTTTTGAATGCAGCATCACCTGCCACCTGAGTTCCCAATACTTCCATTGCCTGAAGTGTATTGTTAAAGAGGTCCCAGATAAGCTGCTGAGCGTGAGCAGTACCATCTTCTTGACCCGGCCCATGTTCCGGAGAGTATTCGTCCGGAGCCACCCAGGTTCCGTCCGGTGAATAATTCTTAATCACATAACCACCCTTGCTTTTACCGCGGTCTTGAATCAAACGCTCCATCCAGAATTCCGAAGCAGTTTTCATCACCGGATAAGCAACATTCAGCAGATAATCTTCATCGAGCGTGTAGCGATAATGTTGCCAGATGTGCATCGCATACCAGGCATTGGCAATTACGTAGTTGTGCATAAAGCCGCCGTGCCAGCCAAAGATATTATTTTCGGTAAACAGGGTCCAGCCTTTAGTCTGACCGCTGTTGATGGCATTTTGTTTCCACTGATTTTGAATCTGTGATTCATTGTAGATATAGTTAAGAAAAGTATTATGCAACTCTGACAGGTTGGTATTCTCAGCCGGCCAGTAGTTCATTTGCACATTAATATTACTGTGAATATCAGAGCTCCATGGCGGATTGTTTTTATTGTTCCAGATTCCCTGCAGGTTCGACGGACTGTCGATTCCACGGGCTGAGGAGATCATCAGATAGCGTCCATAGTTGAAATAAAGCTGCTCTAAAAAGAGGTTTTTATAACCGTTGTTATTATAGTCATTAATCAGATTATCTGTTGGCATGGTGTTGGCTGTTCCGGCCAGTTCAAATTTCACACGGTCAAACATTGATTTATAGTCTGCAGTGTGAGTAGCTTTCAGTGTTTCAAAATCTTTAGCCAGCGCATCATTCACAATGGCATCCACCTGCGGTTTCACCTGCGCAGCAGGAAATGTGTAAGTCAGGCTTTTGGGTGCGTAGTTTGTTTTTCCGCGCAGTACCAGCATCACTGAGTTAGCATTCTCTACAGTGAGCAGTCCATCTTTTACCGAAACGGTTCCGCCATCATTTTTAAGCGACAAGCGGGCATAATAGTTGAGCAGTTTCAGCTTACCTTCAAAAGTGAGGGTGTTGCCGTCAATTTCCGGTTTTTCTCCATGCGAACCCCAGAGATAAACCTGCATATTAACTTTTCCGGCTTCAGAAGCTGTGTAGTTTACCACAATAGCACTGTCCGGGTAAGAGGCGATGTATTCGCGGGTGTAATGCACCCCGTCAACATCATACTGAACTGAAGCCACAGAGTTCTCAATATCCAGGTCGCGGCGATAGTTTTGCACAGCAGTCACCCCGGGTGTGTTAATCAGCACACTACCGAAGTTCTGGTAGGCTCCGTAGGTGGTTTTATCACCTTCCCACAATGTTTTATCATTAAACTGGATCTCTTCCTGCTTAATACCACCGAAAATCATACCTCCAAACTGGCCATTACCGATGGGTAGAGCATGCGTCATCCATTCAGTGGCCGGTTTGCGGTACCAAAGTGCCAGCTTGGAAGCCGGCGCTGGTGCCGATCCTGTGATTGTTGCTTCGGTGGTCGGCTGATCCGGTTTGAAACCCATATCAGTAGGCAGAACAAACACCAGCGGATTGTTAGGGTCAGCAAAGTCCCAGTCTGACAGTTGTCTGTCGATTCCGGCACCTTGGTGTTGGTTCATATACTGTGTTGAACCTACACGTTGTAGTTCCCATGCCGGTTTATAGGCAGCATTTGTAGTTGCTCTGAATTTGAACTTTAGCGTATTGGCAGAGCTTGCCTGATAGCGTGAAGCTGAGGTTGAATAGACAAGCTTTCGTCCTGTTTTCGAAGTGATCTCATAGTTATCCGCCGTTCCGGTAACTTTCCAGAGTTGAGCATCATTGCCTTTAGCTACATTTTTCGTTAATACATTGGTGTTATTACCCATGTCCTGAATAACACCCTGTCCATTTTTGAACTGGATGTAATACCAGACATCACTGCCTGCACTGCTTATTTCGGGCATGGTTTGAGCCTGCACGAAAGAGAAGGCAAAGAGGGCAAAAAACAACATCAAAGTTTTTGAGTACAGATTTTTTGTCATAGTAAATAATATTAATTTTTAGATTGGTTATTCTATATTTTAAGGCAGGAAAAGCCACAGGCTCTGATTAGTCAAGCGGGTCAAGAGGTTGTGATTTTTCCATTTTGATGTCTCTGTTTCTAAAAAATTTTAGCAACAAAGACAATAAGGCGCAAATTTACAAATAAAGCCTGACATTTACCAGAAAAACTTCACTTATAAACTGAAACTGCCCATGCGCTGTGAGCACACTCTTTTTAAACAGAAAAGAGGGTATAGATAAACCATACCCTCTTTTCTTTCAATATCTTATATATTTTATTTTGTCGGTATATACCAGTTCTTACGATCGCTCAGGAATGATTGGATATACGCCTGATTGGAAGGGTGCTTTTTAGCCACCTTGGTAGCCAGGAAGCTGTCATCCTGTTTGTGCATGGAGAATCTCATAAGGTCGTGGAAACGGTTTCCTTCTAAACCGGTTTCGAGCGCCAGCTCATCCACAATAGCATCCTCAACAAACTTCATGGAAGCCTCTTTCAATACCGGGTCAACTCTCGGCACAATGCTGTCATTACCTTCAATATTCTGCAAAGTATCATTCACCATATAAGTCGGCATCACATAGTAAATATTGGCCATGGAGTTTCCAGAACCGCGGCTATGAATACCGTAGTTGCCACTGAAGAGCTCATCATTAAACATAGTGATATACTCCGGGGCATCTTTCAGTTCGTTTTGATTTACATAACTGGCATTCTTCAAAACAGCATCTGTCAAACCATACTTAAGCACAGCAAAAGCCAGAGAGGGTTTTCCAGAACGGTTCAAAGCCTCAGCAAATCGCAGGTAAAGCAAAGCTGAACGATAAAGGATGATGTTGTCGAAACGATATTTCATGATTGAATATCTTGAACGCAGCTCTTTACTTTCGAAATCATCATAGGAGAAATCACCTGAAATAAGTGGATTCGGCTTCAGTACTTCCATTCTCAGATCACCGCTTCCATATTTACTCTCGGTTCCTTCACGGAAGCAGTAAATTTGCTCTTCAGCCAGTTCGATGTAGTTATCAGATACAACGACTTCCTCTTCTCTGCTCAAGAAAGACAGCTTACTGGTGGTTCCCTGGTAAGATGATTCAGCCAGTTTCATGATACTGATAAACTCTGAATTAGACTCTGCATTTTCAAAGATATTAAGGGACCAACCATCTACTCGGTTTAGGTTAATATCTGTGTACCAGGCAACTTCGTAATGATTTACGCTATATGTTCCCTTTTTGATCAGATGTCCGTAATAAGTTGCAGCCTTCTCATAATCTTGCTGACTGTGAGTTTCAGCAGCCCGCCACAGGTAGAGATCGCCCAGCAAAAAGAGCGGATCGATAAACAGGAAACGACTGTTTGCCATGCCAATAGTTCCGTACCCGGGAAGACCTACGCTATTTAAGGGATTCAGACTCTCTATCTCTTCAATAAGCACATCTACCAGTTGCGTCGTGTTCAGCTCTCTGCCATCACCCTTCAGGTCATCCACAGTAAGAATCGGCTTTTCTGTGTAGCGCACTTTTCCGTAGTTGAGTCCCAACTGCAGGTAGGTCCACGCACGAATTGTTTTTACGGCGTGATATTCCCGCAGGAATGATTTCTGTCCGCGAACCGTAATATTGGTATCGGCATGTGCCAAAAAGTAGTTACAGTTATTGATTACCGCGTAAAAATCACTGGTATCAGCATATGGATTGTCCGGACTGATAGTATGATTGCTCAGATTTCGCAAATCATTATTGGTTGTAGCCGTAATGTCGAGCAAATCAGCCCGGGCTTCACCCATCAGAACATATTTGTCGCCTAACTTTTGTACTTTATTCAAAATTCCCAGAACTGAGAATACCGTATCGTTGGGTGACAACAGCTGATTATCTTCTGCAAGCATATATCGGTTAGACTGTGTTGACATCATATCCTCACAGGATGCGACTGTAAACATCACACCGGCCAGCAGTAATAGTTTGAATATTGATACTATCTTATTCATATCTCTCTTCTTTCGTTTTATATTTTTACAGATATACTTTGAAACCTAAATTGAAGCTTTTGCTTTGTGGCAGCAAGCCTGTATCGATGCCGCGGTAGAAAATATTATTACCGGCTGCAAACTCCGGATCAACTCCTAAATAGTTGGTCCATGTGAAAAGGTTCGTTGCTGAACCCCAAACCGTAATTCCCTGCAGGAATGAAATTTTACCCGTCGGAATATCATAAGCCAGTTCCACACTCTTCAGCCGGAGATAAGATCCATCCTCCACCCAGCGATCCGAGAAGCGGTTATTATCTTTAGGGTCACCATACACAGATCTTGGGACAGAGGTCTGCTGACCTTCCACCAACCAGCGGTTATTCATAGCTGAACTCTGGTTGTTGAATGTGCTGCCGCTCTCCATTTGCGAACGGAGATAGTTATACACATCATTTCCGTAAGAGTAGTTAAACAATACATTCAGAGCAAAGCGTTTGTACTTCATGCCTGTGAACATGGTACCGTAGAAATCGGGACTGGTATTCCCAATCACCACTTTATCTTTCTCATCAATGATATTATCATTATTCTGGTCAACAAACCACACATCACCTGCTTCAAAAGGTGTGAGTGCACCGGTATGTTCTACCTTTTTCAGGTTGGCTGCGGCAGCTTCATCAGCTGTTGCAAATACGCCCTTAGTCTGGTAACCATAAAGCTGACCGAAAGCTTGTCCTTCTGCTGTCAGAATTTCGGCTCCATACACACTGGTAACGTAGTCACCATCTGAGAGTTTAACAATTTTGTTAGCAAAGTGTGACATAGTAACACCCACATTCATATTGAAATCACGTGTGCGAACCACATGTGCATTAACTCCAAACTCAACTCCGCTGTTTTTCAGCTTACCATCGTTGGTCCAGTAGTTAGACATACCACCATAAGGCTCCATCGATTTCAGTGTCAGCAAGTTATTAGTTGTGTTATTATAGTAATCAACGGTCAGTTGCAGGCGGTCTTTCAGAACGCTGGCATCCAGCCCCACATTCATTTTTGTAACAGTTTCCCACTGAATAGCCGGATTGGCAATGTTGTTGATTTCAACTCCTGTTGCACTACCTGAGTACTGAACTGCCTTGAAATAGGTGCGTGATGCTGTGCTCACAATTCCGTCATTACCTGACATGCCCACTCCGGCACGCAGTTTCAGAGAGTTGATAAAGTTTACGTCGCGCATAAAATCTTCGGCACTGATTAACCAGGCTGCATTAATCGACGGGAAAATGGCCCAGCTAACTCCAAACATGTTGAGGCCGGAAGCCGTTTTATTTCCAAAGCGTGAGCTGGTTTCCATATTCAGAGCTGCTTCTGCGAAGTAGCGGTCTTTGAATGCATAGTCAACCACACCGTAGTAGGTAAGTAGTTTATAGGGATCGTCCACACCATCTACAGTTTTGTACTGCAGTGAGTTAGACATCTCTCTCACCTGGTCACTACCGGTATTGTGTCCTTCAGCATACTCCATTTTGTAACCGTTGATTAAAAAACGGATACCGCCGTTAGCCTCCAAATTGTGATTGCCGTAGTTCTCTTTCCAGTTTACGCGGGTATCGCTCAGAATAGATGATTGACGCGAAAACTGAGTTTTTACGTGGTTTTTAGAGTTTACATCATCTTCAATAACCACATAGGGTGCAACACCATACATTGGGCTGTACATATTTTCTGAAATGTTGCTCAGCGAGTAGGCAAAGCGTGTCGATACATTCCAGTTATCATTGATTTCGTAACGGGGCACTACAGAGAGGTTGAAGTTATTCTGCTGTGAGTGGCCGCTACCATATCTCAATACTGCATAAGGGTTAGCAATTTGCAGGAAGTCATAGTCTTCCAGTTTTTGTGTCAGATCCGGCGTACCAATATTATACTGATAAGGATTGAGGAATGGCGCTTTAATCAGCGAGAGGTAACCCGGAGAGTTAATCTGTCCGAAATAGCTCTCGGCAATACCATCATTACGCAATTTGCGTGTTGATTGCAGATAGGAAATATCAAATACTGTACTCAGCTTATCTGTCAGAACAATGTCGGAGTTAAAGCGGGCATTGAGTCGGTTGAAGTCGTTCTGAGTAAGTGTACTCAGCGCATTGGTTAAGCCTATTGAGAGGTTATACAAGGCAACCTCATCACCACCATTCACAGAGACATTGTAGCTTTGTGTTGTTCCGTTTCTGTAAATACCGTCTGTCCAGTCAGTATTATTATGGAACTTGTTATAATGGATATAACTGGGATCGTCGTTGAGGAAGAGCTGATCAGTAAGCACTTTTGAAGCGGCCTCATCTCTGAGCAGGTCACTCAGATAAACACGGTACTGTCCGGCATCCATCGTTGGCATTACCTGCGGACGAGCGTTGTATCCCAACATGCCTGAAACCGTAATTTTCGTAGCCATACTTCTACCGCGGTTGGTATTGATCAGAATAACACCATTTCCACCTTTGCTTCCATAGAGTGAAGTACCATCTTTAAGCACGCTGATGCTCTCAATATCATTAACATCAATGGTGCTGAGCGGGCTGTAGAAGTTACCAAGATGGAGCGAGGGTTTATCATACTGGTTATCAGTAATAACACCATCCACTACCACCAGCGGCTGTGTGCTGCCATTGATAGAGTTGATACCTCTGATAAGCATAGATGAACCGGCTGCAGGACTGCCTGAGTGAATATTCATCAATACCTGGTTGGCCATTT
>CAYPPC010000040.1:4043-15342 GCA_964412435.1 uncultured Paludibacter sp. | reverse complement strand
ATTTTTGCTGAAATCAGCACTGATATGGAACAGATGAATGGTGATCTGGATGATCCCGAGCTGGCCAAAGAACAACTCCCATTTGCAGGTGAAATCTATTTAGGTCATTTGCGCTATAGCAGCACTGTTTGGAGTGGTTCATCGCACGTACATCCGTTTTTACGTCGCCACAACTGGAAAGTAAGAACTTTACTGCTTGCCGGCGATTATAACCTCACCAATGTGGATGATGTGTTTCAGAAACTAATTGATCAGGGACAGCATCCGAGAAACAGGGCAGACACTTTTTTGATGCTCGAGTCGCTCGGCAACAGACTTGACAACGAAGTTCAAATGGAATATGAGCAGGTGAAACAGAGATACTCCAATGACCGTGTGATAACTCATAAAATTGAAGAGCAGGTAGATATTCCTTCTTTTATACGAAAATCAGAAAAGCACTGGGACGGCGGATACGTTATTTGTGGTGTTCTTGGTCATGGTGACTCCTTTGGTTTTCGTGATCCGAACGGCATTCGTACAGCCTTCTACTATCACGATGACGAAGTGGCTGTTGTTACTTCTGAAAGAGCTGCACTACAAACAGTAATGGGCGTAACTCATGAAGATATTAAAGAGCTCGAACCGGGTGAGGTGATGATTATAAAGAGAAATGGGGATGTACTTTTTGATACTATTCGTTTCCCGACACAAGAAAAAACAGCCTGCTCATTTGAGCGAATTTATACTTCCAGGGGAAGCGATGTTCAGATCTATAAAGAACGTAAAAAGCTGGGAGGTTCTTTGGCTGTACCTATTCTGAAAGCCATTGACAAGGATCTGGAAAACTCTGTGTTTTCCTTTATCCCCAATACCGCTGAGGTTGCATTTTTCGGAATGATTCAAGGTATTAAGAAGATAACAGGTGTAGATCTCGGTGGTCGCCGTATCATTAAAAAAGACAATAAGCTCAGAACGTTTATTTCACAGAATAAAGAGCGCAACGACCTTGCGAAGCACGTGTATGATGTTACCTGGGACTCCATTCGCAGAGGTAAAAAGGATAACCTGGTAATTATTGATGACTCTATTGTTCGTGGTACCACCCTGAAACAGAGTATTTTATCTATAGTTAATCGTTTGGAGCCGAAGAAGATTATTGTTGTATCCTCTTCGCCCCAGGTTCGCTATCCTGATTATTATGGCATTGATATGTCGAAAATGAGCGAGTTTATTGCATTCAGGGCAGCCATTGCACTGCTAAAAGAGAATAACAAGCAAGATGTTATCGACTCTGTTTACAAAAAATGTAAGGCACAGGAAAACTTAGCACGTGAAGAATATGTCAATTACGTGAAAGAGATATATGAAGAGTACTCATATGATGAAGTTTCGAAGCAAATCGCCAAGATGCTTACACCCTATGAGGTGAATTGCCCGGTGGAAATGGTGTATCAGCCTATCGAAGGCTTAAAAGAAGCAGGGAAGCGGCCTTTTTTGACCAGCGACAGAGGCTTAAAAGAAGCTTGTCCCGACCATCAAGGTGTGTGGTATTTTACCGGAGATTATCCAACTCCGGGAGGTAATGTGCAGATCAACAGAGCATTTATCCGATATTATGAGAATACTGAAATTTTGAATTAAAATTCTGTATTTAGTATCCTGAAATATAACTGACTTAAGAGAATGATAGAATTAATTCCGGCCATCGACATAATTGATGGAAAGTGTGTTCGCCTGACTCAGGGAGATTATTCAAAAAAAACTGTTTTTTATGATAATCCGCTGGAAGTGGCCAAAATGTTTGCCGGTGCAGGTATCGGAAGATTGCATGTTGTTGATTTGGACGGTGCCAAAGCCGGAAAAATAATCAATTACAACATTCTTGAACAGATAGCTGTTCAAACAGACCTGGTGATTGATTTTGGTGGTGGATTAAAGAGTGATAATGATTTGCGTATTGCTTTTGAATCTGGTGCTTCTATGGTTACCGGAGGCAGTATTGCGGTTAAAGATCCGGAACTTTTCGAAAGCTGGCTCAGAGAATTCGGTAATAATAAAATCATCCTCGGAGCCGATGTGAAAGATGAAAATATAGCTATTCACGGCTGGACAGAAACCACAGATATTAATCTTTTTGACTTCCTGAGCAAATATATCGATAAAGGTATCAGAAAGGTGATTTGCACCGATATAAGCAAGGATGGTATGCTCGAAGGGACATCTATTGAGCTATACAAGAGGGTTGTTCGCACTCATCCTGAAGCCTATTTAATTGCCAGTGGAGGGGTTGCCTCCATGGATGATATCAAGAAACTTGAAGAGGCTGAAATACCGGCAGTTATCTTTGGAAAAGCCTTTTATGAAGGACATATTAGCTTGAAAGAGCTTGAAAAATTTATTGTCAGATAGAGTAGAGCGACCGTTCGAATATTTTATTCCAATTTTTAAATTGTCCTTCGAATGCGATATTTCCTGCCAAAGCGTAATACCGCCAACCAGATTAAGTTCTGAGAATAAATCTTGAAAACACTGTTCCAATTTGGAAAATATATGTATTTTTGTAGTTAATACTTGAACTCAAACAAAAGAAATTTTTGAAAACAATCTAATTATTAAATATCATGCTAAAAGAAATTTTATCCATTTCGGGAAAACCCGGATTATACAAAATGGTTTCACAGGGAAAAAATATGCTAATCATTGAGTCACTCACTGACGGCAAGCGCCAGCCTGCATATACACGCGACAAAGCTGTTTCACTTGGAGATATTGCCATGTTTACAGAAACAGATGAAGTTCCGCTAGCTGAAGTTTTGGAGAGCATCAAAAAGAAAGAGGGTGGCAATAAAGCTACTATCGACCCAAAGTCTGATAATGACGCACTTAGAGATTATCTGGAAGAGGTTCTTCCTGATTTTGACAGAGATCGTGTTTATCCCAGCGATATCCGTAAATTGATTTCATGGTATAACCTGCTCATTGATAAGGGAATCACTGAATTTGTCTCAGAGGAGGAGAGTGATGATAAAGCACCGGAAAGTGTAGCTAAACCCAAACAGGACAGCAAATCAGCTCCCGGTAAAAATGAACCCAAAGTTCAGAATAAACAACCTAAGATAGCCCAAAAAACAGCTGTAAACCGTAAAATGGGCGGATAAAGTTTAATAAACTGCATTATAATTGTTACATATGAAGGTAAAAGAGATAGCATCAGTTCTTGAGAAAGCTGCACCCACGGCACTTCAGGAAAGTTATGACAACTCCGGATTGTTGATTGGTGATCCGGAAATGGAAGTTCAGGCAGCTTTGGTTACTATTGATGTAACCGAAGAGGTAATTGACGAGGCTATCTCTAAACAATGTAACTTAATTGTAGCGCATCATCCGCTAATTTTCAAAGGATTGAAAAGAATTACGGGGAGCAACTATGTGGAACGCTCCGTAATCAAAGCCATCAAGAATGATATCGCCATTTATGCCACACATACCAACCTGGACAATGTTCTGGAGGGAGTTAATGGTAAAATAGCAGATAAACTGGGGCTGATCAATCGTAAAATACTACGTCCTAAAAAGGATTTATTGCTTAAACTGGTCACATTTGTGCCGCATGCACAGCTTGCTGATGTGCAGCAGGCACTGTTTGAGGCCGGTGCAGGGCATATCGGAGAGTATGACTCCTGCAGTTTCAGCCAGCAGGGAACCGGTAGTTTTCGAGCAAATGAAAAGGCCACTCCCTTTGTTGGTGAGAAAAATGAAATTCATCTGGAGCCTGAAACCCGCTTAGAAGTTATCATTCCCCGCTATTTGCTAGGGCAGGTGGTTCGGTCACTCAAGGCATCACACCCTTATGAAGAGGTTGCCTATGATATCTTTTCGCTCGAAAACAGCTGGGACACTGTGGGTGCAGGTATGATTGGTGAACTTGAAGAACCCCTGGAGGAGAGAGATTTTTTAGTAAAACTGAAAGAGACATTTCAAGTTCCAACAATCAGGCACACACCACTTTTAGGTAAGAAAATAGAGACAGTAGCCCTCTGCGGTGGTTCCGGCAGCAGCTTCCTGAACGATGCTTTACGCGCTCATGCAGATATTTACATCTCGGGTGACTTTAAATATCATGAGTTTTTCGATGCTGAAAGGCAGATACTGATAGCTGATATTGGACATTACGAAAGCGAGCAGTACACAAAAGATGTTATTTCTGAGATAATTACGAAAAATTTGACTAACTTTGCAGTCCGAATTTCGGAAACTGTTACAAATCCAATAAATTACTTTTAAATATAGATATATGGCAACCAAAGCAAAAGCAACAAAAGAGCTTTCTATTGAAGATATGCTGAAAGCACTTTATAAACTTCAGTCAGTAAACTCAAAGATTGATGAGATCAGAACTTTACGTGGTGACCTGCCTCACGAAGTTCAGGATATGGAAGATGAGATTATTGGTCTGACCACAAGACTCGATAAATATACCAATGATCTTGAGGAGCTTCAGCGTATGATTGTGAGTAAAAATGTTGAGATTGAAGAAGCCAAAATGAAAATTGAGCGCTACGAAGAGCAACAAAACAATGTGCGCAACAACAGAGAATATGACAACCTTTTGAAAGAAATTGAGTTTCAGACACTAGAAGTAGAGCTATGTGAAAAAAGGATCAAAGAGTTCTCTGCAGAGCTTGATGTTAAAAAAGAGGATAAGAATGTAACTCAAAGCAATCTGAAAGAGCGCCAGGCGGACCTTGATGCCAAAAAGAGTGAGCTGGACACAATTATTTCAGAAACTAAGCAAGAGGAAGAGAAACTGCGTGAAGAGGCTAAAAAGGTAGAGGTGAATATTGAGCCACGTTACCTGACAGCTTTCAAAAAGATCCGCAGAGCAGCTCGTAATGGGCTGGCAGTTGTACCGGTAGAGCGTGGTGCATGCGGTGGATGCTTTAATAAAATTCCACCTCAGCGTCAACTCGATATCCGCTCACGCAAGAAAATTATTGTATGTGAATATTGCGGACGTATCTTAGTAGATAATGAACTCGCAGATGAAAATGCATAGATAACTATAATAGGGAAGTTTCCCTGTTTGAATTTATAAAAAATGCCCGGTCTAAGTCAATCGATTTAGACCGGGTTTTTTGTTTGCCAGATTACAGATACAAAAGCAGGAAATTTGCCACTTATTTACGGGATAGTATAGATGTTAATTTAAATAATCGATTCTCAAAGCCTTAAAACATTCGCAACCCATTGCCTATCAGGCATTTGCCCTCCTTTTTGCCTATCACAAATCTGAGTAATGTAAATAATCTACCTGATAATACACCTAATAGCACTAAATTATGTGTTTAAGAGAGTAATTTGGTCCAAGCAGGATACTCACTTAATCGGATCAATAATTCCCCTTAACCGTATACACAAAAGTAACCACATTTCACCCTCCATACAAATGTAAAACATGAAACATTTGTAATATTTAAGCGGAAGTAAGCAGCAAGTTACATTTGTTTTATTTCCTCTTCTTATCTAAAATATACATATGTCGTGCAGACTACATAGCTAACATTCATCTGAAACAATTATTAACACATATGCATCCCTATATACTAAAAATCATATAATCAGCATATTACGAGTGTTAGTTAAATTTGATTAGTAAGTAGTTTTTGAGATTTGATACAATAGTGAAATAACTTAAAATAAACTGTTAAATAAGAATGGTAATACGCTATTATTCAGCACAATACAACTAATTGATTTAAGTATAACTAATTCTAAGCATAAATCTGACTAAACCAAAGCTAAGCATGTTATAGCCCTTATAATGCTATATGATGAAAGTCAATCTATACTTTTGTAACATTCTATTGTTAGTTACAAATGTTGCAGATATTCAATGCAACTACAAATGTAAATTCATTTCAAATGTGAAATATTATACATATCTTTGTATGAAGGTATATTTGTAAAATTCACATTTCCACAAGTAAGATATGATAACAGAAAAGGACAGAATTGAAAAACTTATGGAGTTAGAAGGTTTGAGCCCTACACAACTGGCAGCTGAGATTGGTGTGAACAGCTCTAACATCTCACACATTGTAACCGGACGAAATAATCCAAGTCTTGATGTAATGAAGAAAATCCTGGACAGGTATCGAACAATCAGTTCAGATTGGCTTATACTGGGCGTTGGACCGATTTATAGAGAAATAAAGCCTTCTCAGGCGCCTTCATTATTCGATGATGAGAATGAAACTGTCATTCAACCAGAGAGTTATGTGCCGGAATCAGAGATAAAAGAGCTACCCCATTTAGAGCTCATCCGTGAAAAATCTGAAGAATACAGTGAAATTAGTACAGAGCGGCTACAAAAAGTAGAAAAAGAGATAATTAAGAAAACAGGCATTGATAAAATCATAGTCTATTATAGCGATAACACTTACCAGGAGTTTGAAGCTAAATAGTTGCTTTATTTATATCGACCGGTTGTCAATGCGACTATTATTTCTTAAATTTGCAGAAACATTTGCAGTTTAGAATGAGAAAAACTATCCTTGATCTGACAGTAGTCGAAAATATACGGCTAAACTATCACTATATACTTTTAAAACTTGGGCACGATGAGGTTTTACCGGAGATAAAGCCTGCTCAATTTGCACAGGTGCGTGTTGATGGTTCGCCAGAAACCTTCCTAAGACGCCCTATTTCCATTAATTTTGTAGATAAAGAGAAAAATCAACTCTGGTTGCTGATACAGGTTGTTGGTGCCGGCACCCAAAAGCTTTCAGAACTGGAGGCTGGTGACAAGCTTAATCTGATTTTTCCCTTGGGTAACTCTTTCACTCCACCTGCTGATAAATCAGCCAAAATCGCACTGGTAGGTGGTGGCGTGGGTGTTGCACCGCTATTGATGTATGGCAGATGGCTGCATGAAAATGGCTATAAGTGCAACTTCCTCATTGGCGCCCGATCTAAGGTTGACTTGCTTCAGCTGGAACTTTTTGAGCAGTATGGAACTGTTTATACCACCACAGAAGATGGCTCTGCAGGTGAAAAAGGGTATATCACACAGCACTCGAAGTTTGCTGCCGGCAGTTTTGACCATATATTCACCTGTGGTCCAACGCCCATGATGAAAGCTGTTTCTGGTTTTGCTCTTGCTAATGACATTTTCTGCGAGGTTTCTCTCGAAAATCTGATGGGATGTGGTATTGGCACTTGTCTATGTTGCATAACAGCAACTACAGAAGGTAATTTATGTGTATGTACTGATGGTCCGGTATTTAATGTAAGAAAACTAAAATGGCAGATTTAAGAACAAATATAGGCAAAATTGAGCTGAGAAATCCGGTGATGACCGCTTCGGGGACATTCGGTTTTGGTACAGAGTATCTCGACTTTATGGATTTATCGCGAATAGGCGGACTTGTAACAAAAGCAACAACCCTTCGCGATCGCCAGGGAAATGATTATCCACGCATGGCAGAAACAGCTATGGGTATGTTAAACGCTGTGGGACTGCAGAATAAAGGGGTTGATTATTTTGTAGATCATATCTACCCTGAAATAAAAGACTATGATACAGCAGTGCTGGTCAACGTATCAGGATCCACAGTTGAAGAGTATATTGAAGTAGCAGAAAGAATCAACGAACTGGAGCAAATACCGGGTATTGAACTCAATATTTCATGCCCTAATGTCAAGGAGGGTGGAATGGCTTTTGGAGTAAGCTGCCCCATGGCTAGTGAAGTGGTAAAAGCAGTGAGAAAGGTATATAATAAAGAGCTGATGGTGAAGCTTTCTCCTAATGTTACTGATATTGTGGAAATAGCGCAGGCAGTTGAAGCCGAAGGAGCCGACAGTCTCTCTCTTATAAATACTCTGCTTGGCATGGCTGTGGATGCTAAAACCCGTAAACCAAAGCTTTCCACAGTTACCGGCGGACTTTCAGGTCCTGCCGTTAAACCGATTGCACTGCGCATGGTCTGGCAAGTAGCCAACGCAGTTAAAATACCGGTGGTTGGATTAGGAGGTATAATGAATGCCACTGATGCCATTGAGTTTATCCTGGCCGGTGCAAGTGCTATTCAGGTTGGAACTGCAAACTTTATCGATCCGGCAATTTCTGAAAAAATTGTGACCGGAATAGATGATTATCTTAATGAACATGGTTTTAATTCAGTTAAAGAGATAATCGGTGCTTTAGAAATTTAATTTCAGTGCTTCATATTCCGGAATTGGAATTGCAGGATAAAAGGCAATCTATATTTGCCCCATATATCCTTATATGCATTTTCGAAATTCCATATCCTGTTTTGCAGGGCAGCTTTTCGGCTGTCAGATTCTCCTTGTTCTCATTTTATTTAGTTCATGCAAGCCTGCTGTCAGACCCTCGGATGCGAATGCCGATAATGAGGAGTTTGTAACTATGGTATTCGCAGGAGATGTGATGCACCATATGCCACAGCTTTATGCTGCATATGAGCCTTCTACAGGTGATTTGGACTATTTCCCGCCTTTCCGTTATCTGAAACCTTACATTAAAGATGCTGATTGGGCTACAGCCAATCTTGAGACAGTTTTTGGGGGTAAACCTTATAGCGGATATCCGCGTTTTTCAGCACCTGATGAACTATTTGATGCACTAAAAGATTGTGGATTTGACTTTTTGCAACTGGCCAACAATCACATTCTTGACCGGGGGAGTGCAGGACTTGAAAGAACAGTAGAATTGATAGAATCGGGAGGATTGAAGTCGGTGGGCGCCTACATCAGTGCCGAACATCGAAGTAACAGTTATCCTTTTATAGTCTATATCCGCGGAGTAAAACTTGCATTTCTCAATTTTACTTACGGCACCAATGGTTTGCCGACTCGTAATCCCAATATTGTCAATAAACTCGATACTGCTGAAATGTTAAATGATTTGCAACAGCTGAAAGAAGAAAAACCGGATATCATAATTGCTTTACCACATTGGGGTGATGAGTACGTATTACAATCAAACAATACACAGAAACTGTTAGCCAGATTTCTTGCTGCCAATGGTGTTGATTTAATTATGGGGTCACATCCACATGTGGTACAGGATGCAGAACTGATAAATGATGGTTCCAAACTGGTTCCTGTTATCTATTCCCTGGGTAATTTAATCTCCAATCAGCGTGACAGGCATCAGCATGGCGGCATTTTGACGAAAGTGAAAATTAATATCAAGCAAAAAATCGTCTCTTCAGTTGCTGTTATTCCATTTTATGTTTACAAGGGAACTCTGGACTCTAAGGAAAACTATTATTTAATTCCTACCTCTGTTTACATTAACAATCCACATCAATTTGAGATCCCTGATTCAGAAAAAGTGAAAATTATAGAACAACACTCCTTTATTTCTGATAGAATCAAGCTTTTTCCCATAGAATAAGTTTGTTACACGTTATAGTTTATTCGTATGACACAATAGAGGTTTTCTATATAAAGCATAAACTGCAAGATAAGCATGGTATAGTGCTTCATTCCTATTATATTACGATCTCAGATCAATAAAGCATTGGATAAATAGTACAAATTTAATAAATTTCGATATATTTGCATAAAATGCTCTTATTTTATAAGAATTTCAGAAACGATTAACTTAAATACTAATTCTAAAAAATTTAACTTATGGCTAAAGTTTTGATTTTAGGAGCTGGCATTTCCGGACACACAGCTGCACTTGCAGCCAAAAGAAAATTGGGTAAAAAGCACGATGTAATTGTCGTAAGCCCAAATTCCAACTATCAATGGGTGCCATCAAATATCTGGGTGGGGGTAGGCAGAATGACCACCAAACAGGTAATCTTTCCGCTCGCACCGGTTTACAAAAAGCAAGGTATTATTTTCAAGCAGGCTAAGGCACTCTCTATTCATCCGGATGGAGAGGGAGGTAGCAAAACACCTTATGTAAGCATTGAGTATGTAACTGATGATAAAAAAGGTGAAAAAGAGAAGGTTGAATATGATTATCTGATCAACGCAACCGGGCCCAAGCTGAACTTTGCGGCTACTGAAGGGTTGGGACCTGATTTACACAGTAACTCTGTGTGTACTTATGATCACGCAGAAAAATCCTGGCAAGATCTTGAAAAGTGTTTTGCTAAGATGGAAAAGGGTGAAAAACAACGTTTTCTCATTGGTACCGGCAGTGGAATGGCCACCTGCCAGGGTGCTGCTTTTGAGTATGCACTTAACATTACCTTCGAAATCAGACAAAGGAAACTGGATGAGTTTGCTGAAGTGGTATGGATTTCAAATGAGTATGAGCTGGGTGATTTCGGAATGGGTGGTGCTTATATCAAGCAAGGTGGCTACGTAACTCCCACCAAAATTTTTGCAGAGTCTATCTTCAAAGAGTTTAATGTGAAGTGGATTATTGGATCTGCAGTGCAAAAAGTGGAAGCCGGGGTGGCACATTACGAAAATCTGGATGGTGAAAAACACAGTATAGGCTTTGACTTTGCTATGTTGATTCCGGGATTTGCCGGTGTAGGCCTGAAAGCTTACGATAATCAAGGTGAAGATATGACGAGTAAACTGTTTGCTCCCAACGGATTTATGAAAGTGGACGCTGATTACACTCCCAAGCCTTTTGAAGAGTGGAAGGCAAGCGACTGGCCTTCAACCTATCAGAATCCCGATTATGAGAATATTTTTGCTTGTGGAATCGCTTTTGCACCACCGCATACTATCTCAAAGCCAATGACTTCTAAAAATGGTACTCCTATTACGGCAACTGCACCACGTACAGGTATGCCGTCAGGAGTGATGGGTAAGGTAGTGGCACAAAATGTGGCTAATATGATACTCACCGGCAAAAAAGAATTTAAACATAAAGCGTCGATGGCAGGAATGGGCGCTGCCTGTGTTATTTCCGCCGGTTACGGACTTACTAAAGGAAAAGCGGCAACTATGACCGTATTTCCTGTGGTTCCCGACTGGGATAAATATCCGAAGTGGGGTAGAAACCTCAGTTACACAGTAGGTGAGATGGGGCGTGCGGGTCACTGGTTTAAGTGGGCAATGCATTACCTCTTTATTTACAAAGCTAAAGCAAATCCACTTTGGTGGTTAATTCCTGAATAGCAATAACTTGCAGAGATTCAGCATGATAATTATAAATTTAAATTGATTTTAATTATGTCAAGTAATAAAACTATTCCATATAGCGATTTATCTTACGCTACAGAGCCAACAAAATGGACGCTCTTTTTACGTCGTTCCTTTATATATCAAACAGTTCGGTTTTTTATATAAAGGAACGACGTAAAAAGAGCGTCCATTT
>CAYPPC010000040.1:0-4033 GCA_964412435.1 uncultured Paludibacter sp. | reverse complement strand
CGGTTTTTTGTTCTTGCACTCAAAGTGATGAGAATTGTTGTAGGCGGTCACTCATAAATACAATTTTATAGAGAAAACTATAGGTGTAAAACTATAACATAGCTGTTATAACAATGAATTAAACGCAATCCGGACCCTTTGAGGAAACGGATTGCGTTTAATTATATCCATTAGTACGAACGCAAAACCATAACCTTGTAATGTGCGCCATTCGCGCAGCTACAGAGCTATATATCAGCGTTATACACTCAGCTGTTATTAGACATTTAATTTAAGCCATTAAAGCCGTTGGAATGATTATATAAGTATTGTATAATCCGGAATTTCTTCAAAAAACTGATATTGAGCGGTTTCTCTGTCTACTTTGCAGAAGAAATGTTCCATACCGTTACTGATCATAAAATAATCCACTTCCAGTCTGGAATTATAAACAGCTACCTGATCAAAAACATCCTGATTAATTTTCACATCAGGTGCTTTCAGTTCAATCAACACGAGTGGGCGCCCCTGGATATCAAAAATTATGGCATCACTCCGTTTGCTCATCTGATTGATATTCAGCTCTGTTTCAACAGCAATAAGCGCCAGGGGATACGATTTGTACTCAATCAAATAATGTAGAAAATTTTGACGAACCCACTCCTCCGGTGTCAGTTTGACATACTTTTTTCGGAATAAATCGAAAATCTGGAAGCCGGTTTTAATCTTTTTTATTCGAAATTCAAAAGAAGGAAGATTGAGTTCTGACATTTTTTTCTTATTTTTGTATCCAATTTTGCAAAGTTAAGAATTAAATCTAATCCATTTTAAGAATATGATGACAAAAGAAGAGATTGTACGCGACTGGCTTCCCAGGTACACAAAACGACCATTAGAAGAGTTTACAGACTACATATTGCTGACTAACTTCTCCAACTATGTTGAAATGTTTGCAGAGTGGTTTGACGTGCCTGTGCTTGGCCGTGACGGGAATATGATTAACGCTTCCGCCAACGAAATTACCATTATTAATTTTGGTATGGGAAGTCCCAACGCAGCTATTATTATGGATATATTATCTGCCGTGAAGCCCAAAGCTGTGCTTTTCCTGGGTAAATGCGGTGGATTAAAGAGTAAAAATAAAGTAGGAGATTACATTCTTCCAAGTGCTGCAATTCGTGGTGAGGGTACCTCTAATGACTATTTTCCACCGGAAATTCCGGCCCTGCCTGCCTTTAGTCTGCAGCGATCTGTATCGTCAAACATTCGGGATTTTGGAAAAGATTACTGGACAGGAACTGTATATACTACCAACCGCCGCGTATGGGAACACGATGTGAAATTCAGAGATTATCTGAAAATGACACGGGCCATGGCCGTTGATATGGAAACAGCCACCCTGTTTTCAGCCGGCTTTTACAATGGTATTCCGACCGGGGCATTACTGCTCGTTTCTGATATGCCCATGCAGGAAGATGGAATTAAAACCTCTGAAAGTGACAAAAAAGTTACAGCCAACTATGTGGAAGAGCATCTGCGTATAGGTGTAAAATCACTTTCATCTTTACTTAATAACAGTCGAACTATCAGACACTTACGTTTCGAGTAAAACTTAACAAATAAACAAACAATAACTCTACTAAAATGGCGAAAAAGAAAGGTCCTTCATTTCAGCAAATAATGACAGATTTACGCAAAAAAGCGTATAGTCCGGTCTATTTTCTGATGGGTGAAGAGCCTTACTATATTGATCGTATCTCTGATTTTATAGAGCATGAGATTTTGGATGAAACTGAAGCTGACTTCAACCTCTCTGTGCTTTATGGACGTGATGTGGATATGGCTACAGTAATTAATACAGCCAAAAGATATCCCATGATGTCTGAATATCAGGTGGTTATTGTTAAAGAAGCACAGCAAATACGAGTCTGGGATGAATTGCAGTTTTATTTGCAAAACCCTTTAAAATCAACTATTCTCTGCTTTTGCTACAAATACGGCAAACCTGACGGACGTAAAAAATGGACTCAGGAGCTTAATAAAACAGCAGTTGTTTTTGAGTCAAATAAGCTTTATGAAAACCAGATTGGTGATTGGGTCGGAAGCTATCTGTCAGAAAAAGGGGTGAAAATAACCGATAAAGCCAGATTTATGATGGTGGAGTATATCGGGACTGATCTCTCCAAAATGGCTAATGAGCTGGATAAACTCCTGATTATAAAACCGCAGAATGAGACACAGATTACGCCGGAGCTGATTGAGAAAAACATCGGTATTAGTAAAGACTACAACACTTTCGAATTACAAAATGCGCTTGTTGACAGAGATATTCTCAAGGCAAACCGAATCATTCAATACTTTGGACAAAATCCCCGGGAGTTTCCGCTGATGAAAATACTTCCCACTTTGTTCAATTTCTTCAGTAATCTGATGCTTTATCACTATCTGCCCAATAAAAATCAACAGGTGGTAGCCGGAGAATTGGGTGTTCACCCGTTTTTTGTCAAAGAGTATGAAAAAGCTGCCAGGGCATTCAATGCGTGGAAAACCATGTTTATAATCTCCTGGATAAGAGAATATGATGCCCGAAGTAAAGGAATTGATGATACGGGGACAGCTTCTGTTGATCTGCTGCAGGAGCTGGTCTTCAAAATTTTACACTAAATTATGAACCGGATCAGCCGCATACTTTATATTGTATTAATCCCTCTTTGCCTGTTTGGACCCATTTCACCGCCTCTGGCCCTGTTCCTGGGGCTGGTTTTTGCGCTCTTATTCAAATCGCCTTATCCCACATTTAATAAAAAGATCTCAAAATATCTCTTACAGATATCAGTGGTAGGACTTGGATTTGGAATGAATCTGATGGAATCAGTTCAGGCCGGTGCTGACGGCATTGTGTTTACAATTATTTCGGTTGTTTCTGTTCTTTTTTTAGGGATTGTAGTAGGAAAATTAGTCCGTGTTGACCCTAAAACATCTTACTTAATTGCCAGCGGTACAGCCATTTGTGGTGGAAGTGCTATCGCAGCAGTGAGCCCTGTAGCACAAGCCGGAGAAAGCCAGATCTCTATTTCTCTTGCCATAGTGTTTATATTAAATGCCATTGCACTTTTCATTTTCCCACAGATGGGGCACTGGTTTAATCTGTCGCAGCAGCAATTTGGAGTGTGGGCAGCCATTGCTATTCACGACACCAGCTCTGTGGTGGGGGCAGGTGCTGCTTATGGTATGGAAGCACTGAAAGTGGCTACCACCGTAAAACTTACCCGTGCTCTTTGGATCATTCCACTATCCATTTTTACAAGTTTCTACTTCAAAAGCAAAGGAAACAAAGTGTTTATTCCCTGGTTTATTCTTTTCTTTATTCTGGCTATGCTAACAAACACCTATCTCCCTCTGCATGAAGGTTTTTCACAAGAGATTGTGCACTTCTCCAGGCGTGGAATGACCCTAACGCTCTTTTTTATAGGTGCCGGATTATCCCCTAAAGCGATTAAAGAGGTTGGATTCAGATCCTTTTTACTGGGAGTAATACTTTGGATTTTCATAGGATTAACCAGCTTGCTGTTTGTTTACTTCTACTACTAAATAACTTTTAGCCGTTTGCGGCTTTAATATTCTTATTATTCCTTTTAGCTTGCTTTCAGATTGCGTTTTATTTACAAGTCAGACACGTAATTAGTTTATTATATGCGAAAAATTATGTAATTTTGTAGCTTATTCCCATGACTTTTTATCTGTAAATAATTAATATCACAAGATGAGTAAAATAACAAAAAAGGATGCCCTTTTATATCACTCGCAGGGCAAACCCGGCAAAATTGAGGTAATTCCAACAAAACCCTACAGTTCGCAACGCGATCTTTCGCTTGCCTATTCGCCGGGTGTAGCAGAACCCTGCCTTGAAATTGAAAAAGAGAGTTCAAAAGCATATGATTATACTGCTAAAGGTAATTTGGTGGCAGTAATTTCCAACGGAACAGCTGTGCTTGGTTTAGGCGATATTGGAGCACAAGCCAGCAAACCGGTTATGGAGGGTAAGGGCTTGCTG
>CAYPPC010000039.1:0-15904 GCA_964412435.1 uncultured Paludibacter sp. | reverse complement strand
AGAGCATCAGCCTTCCAAGCTGAGGGTCGCGGGTTTGAGCCCCGTCTTCCGCTCTAAGTAAAAGAGAGATTGCAATAACTTGCAGTCTCTTTTTTCTTTTTAAAATAACTCCTTCCATGCTTCTCTTATTATCCCACCGGAATTTCCTTTCAGAGTAGCGTTGTTTTAATACCGGTTTTTCAATAAACTGAAACAGTAAAACGGACTCCATACTCATATATGGGTACATATTAAGTTCTTTTCAGGTTAAATCTAACCTCTTTTGGGGATTGATTAAAAGTGTGGTTCTCATTAAATTTGTACATTCAAATAAACCAGGGATGAGGCGACCATACGTCTTGATTAAAAAGAGAATTTTTGAGAAATTTTATTCTGATATTTTTGCTGTTGCTTGCCTCATTGGCTTCTGTTTTTATCGGCGTAGCCGATATCAGTATCAGTGATGTGCTGAGCCTGGAACCGGATAAGCTGGAGTTGATTTTTATCAGCCGCATTCCGCGCACTGTCGCCCTGATACTGGCGGGTGTAGGGATGAGCGTTTCAGGGGTGATCATGCAGCAGCTTACACAAAATAAGTTTGTGGCACCCACCACAGCGGGTACGCTGGAAGCAGCTAAAATGGGACTGCTCATTTTTTTAATTCTTGTGCCCACGGCCGGTTCGGCCATGAAAATGCTATTTGCGTTTATATTCACTTTTGCTTCCAGTATCATTTTTCTGGCTATTGTTCGTAAAATACGCCACCGCAATGTGGTCTTCGTGCCACTTGTGGGATTGATGTTTGGCGGCATCATCGGTTCGGTATCCACAATCATAGCAGTGAAGCTGAATATTGTGCAGGATACCAACGCATGGATGATGGGTGACTTTTCCGGCATTTTGCAGGGGCGCTATGAACTGATATTCTTAAGTCTGCCCGCCATTCTAATCACTTATCTTTACGCCAATAAGTTCACTGTGGTAGGTATGGGAGAAGATTTTTCGAAAAATCTGGGACTCCACTATAAATCGATTATGAATATCGGGCTGTTCAGCGTGTCGCTGACAGTGAGTGCAGTGGTGATCACTGCCGGAGCCATTCCTTTTCTGGGGCTTATTGTGCCCAATGTGGTGAGTCTGATTTTTGGTGACAACCTGAAGAAAACCCTGCCGGTAGTGGCCCTGTCGGGAGCCTTGTTTTTGCTGCTGGCCGATATAGTCGGGCGGATGATTATTTATCCCTATGAGGTGCCGATTGGGGTGATGGTGAGCATTATTGGTGCTGTGATCTTTTTAATTTTAATTCTTCGAAGAAAATGAGTGCGATCAGAAGAAATATGATGATAGCATCGGGATTGCTGCTGGCGCTGATTGCTCTCTTTCTTTTTTACAGAATGGGAAATAACTGGCAGTTTGCGCTGCAGTTTCGCTCCATCAAAGTGGCTGCTATCCTGACTGTGTCGGCTGCTGTGGCTTATTCGTCGGTGACATTTCAAACCCTCACCAACAACCGTATTCTCACCCCGTCTATCATGGGTTTTGAGTCGGTTTATCTGTTGATACAGACCATTATCGTCTTTATTTACAGCGATCAGACTTATAAGGTACTGAGTGGTTTGGGCAATTTTTCCATATCGGTGGCCGGAATGATAGGTTTTGCTTTTTTAATCTATGTGCTGATATATAAGCGAGGTAAAGACAATCTCTATCTGCTTCTGCTGGTGGGTATTATTCTGGGAACGCTTTTTAACAGCCTCAGCTCTTTTATGCAACTGCTTATTGATCCGAACGACTATTTTATTGTGCAGGGAAAGATGTTTGCCACTTTCAATAAGATCAACCGGGACCTGCTGCTGCCATCAGCTGTTTTGATGCTGATAGTACTGATTTACGGCTTTCGTTCGGCTAAATATTTAGATGTGCTGGCTTTGGGGCGGGAGCACGCCATTAATCTGGGAATCAATTATAACCGGAAAGTACAGATTTTTCTAGCTTTAATTGCTGTACTGGCGTCGGTCTCAACTGCGCTGGTAGGACCCATCACTTTTTTAGGATTACTGATAACGAATCTCACTTATGAGATCTTTAAAACATATAAACACAGCATTACTATTGCAGCCAGTATTCTGGTAGCTGCAATTACTTTGCTGGGCGGACAGTTTGTTATGGAGCGTTTGCTGGGGCTTTCAATACCGGTAAGTGCCATTATCAATCTGGCCGGAGGAATTTATTTTATGTACTTACTTTTACGTGTGAAGAAGCTATGATTGAAGTTAAAGAAGTTACGAAACAATACGGAAAGAAAATTGTGCTCGACGGTGTCAGCCTGGAGTTTCCGGCCGGAAAAGTGACCTCACTGATTGGCAGTAATGGTGCCGGTAAAAGCACCTTGCTCTCTATTATTAGCCGCCTGCTCAACCGCGATGGCGGGGTGGTGCTGGTGGATGAAAAAGAGGTGACTGATTATAAAAATAAAGTGCTTGCACAGCGTTTATCCATTCTGAAACAGTCAAACCATGTGAGGCTGAAGCTGACAGTGCGTGAACTGGTATCTTTTGGCCGCTTTCCTTATTCGCAGGACAAACTGAATAAGGAAGATTGGGCAAAAGTGGATCAGGCGATTGAGTTTCTGGATCTCAAAGATATCGAAAACTCCTATATCGATGAACTGAGCGGCGGACAGAAACAGCGTGCTTTTATGGCGATGGTGGTGGCGCAGGATACTGAATATGTCTTGCTCGATGAGCCACTCAACAACCTCGATATGCGTCATTCGGTGCAGACCATGCGCACCCTGCGCAAACTGGCCGATAAGATGAATAAGACCATTATCATTGTGCTGCACGATATTAATTTTGCCGCCAACTACTCTGACCACATTATCGCACTGAAAGACGGTAAATTAAAATACAGCGACTCCACAGAAAATATTATCAAAGAGGATGTGCTGAAAGATATATTTGATATCGACATCAGCATTTCCGGATCCAGCAAAAAGTTGTTCTGCAACTATTTCTGTGCTGTTTAAAATAAAAAACTGAACAAACATTTATTTAAGTATTTATGAAAACAAAAATAGGAATAATTACAATGGCGGTGCTTTTTGCATTCGCTTCCTGCACCGGCAGCAAACAGGCTGATTCGGCTTCAGGTGAGACTGTGACTGTGGAGCATCTGCTCGACACAGTTGAAATTCCCGTGAATCCGAAACGGGTGGTGGTGCTTGATTTTTCAGCACTGGAAAATCTTGACTATATGGGAATCAAGCCTATTGCCATGCCCAAATCGGGTGTGCCTTCGCACCTGAAAAAGTATCAGGATGACCCTGAAATTGCTGATGTGGGAACCGTGGTAGAGGTGAATCTGGAGAAGATTAATGAGCTTTCGCCCGACCTGATCATTATTGGCGGGCGCCTTGCCGATTTTTACAAAGACCTGGCAGCCATTGCTCCGGTGATGTATCCGACCGTGACAGGCACTGACAATATGATGGATGCTTTTGAAAAAGTGCTGGATGATTTCGGACGTGTTTTTGATCAAAAAGCTGAACTGGAGGAGGCTCTCGATGCGATTAAAGAGCGTGTTAAGGGAGTTCAGTCAAAAACCGAAACGATGGATGAGCGTGCTTTGATTATGCTGCACAATCGCGGACGGTTCAGTGCTTACGGCAGCGGATCGCGCTTTGGAATTATCCACGATGTTTTTGGTGTAAAAGAGGCTGAAAAAGGGATGGGAACGCACCTGCACGGTAATCCGGTTTCCAGTGAGTTTATTCAGAAAGTCAATCCTGACATCATCTATATTGTGGATCGCAGTCAGGTTGTGGGCAAAGAGGTAATCGACAAAAATGAGATTGAAAATGTGCTCGTAAAGCAGACCGATGCGGCCATTAACAACAAAATTATCTACCTCAATCCTGAAGTGTGGTATTTGGCCGGAGGCGGAATTGCTTCGGTGAATATGATGATTGATGAGATTGAGCAGGGACTCTAACTGACCCAATTGGATATAAAAATTGCCTGTAAAGCAGTTTGCTAAAGAGCTTCAAACTCCCGGCACTCCCTTTACAGGCTTTGTTTTTTATTTGCCGCCTGTCGGCGAAAAGTTACGGCGTGCGGATTTAATCCAGTTCGCTCAGCACCCGGCGTATTTTCTCGTAAGTCTTGATGGTATTGGGCACCAAGGGCAGGCGCAGCTTGTTTTCAATCATTCCCATCAGCGCCAGCATACTTTTCACACCGGCCGGATTACCTTCCACAAACAGAAGCTCAATCAGCTCGGTAAATCGATAGTGAATCTGACGTGCATTGGCGTAGTCACCCTCCAGAGCGAGGCGCACCATGCGGCTGAACTCTTTGGGGAAGGCGTTGCCAATCACAGAGATAACGCCCACGGAGCCCAGTGTAATCAGTGGGAAGGTGATGCCGTCGTCTCCTGAGATAACAATAAAATCTTCCGGTTTATTTTTGATAATCTGATCAATCTGATTGAAATTGCCCGAAGCTTCTTTGGTAGCAGCCACATTGCTGAACTCTTCGGCCAGACGAAGGGTTGTTTCAGCGCTCATATTCACGCCTGTTCGTCCCGGAACATTATACAGGATAATGGGCTTGGGTGATGCGGTTGCAATTGCTGCATAGTGTTGATACAGACCCTCTTGTGAAGGTTTGTTATAGTAAGGAGTTACAGATAATACAGCATCGTAGGCTGAGAGATCAACTGTACTTACCTTATCCACTACTTCACGGGTGTTGCTGCTTCCGATTCCGTAAACGAGCGGAAGCCTCCCTGCGTTTACTTCAGCAATAAACACACGCAGATCATCTTTTTCCTGTTCGGTGAGGGTGGGGGTTTCAGCGGTTGTACCGCAAACAACGAGATAGTCGGTACCGCTGTTTATTTGATATTCAACTAATTTCTTCAGTGCTTCAAAGTCAATCGTTTCATCCTCCTTAAAAGGCGTAATCAGTGCTACGCCCATTCCTGTCAGCTTTGATTTTAACATGAGATTTTATCTTTTCTTATCGGATATTATCCGTTTTGTGTGAAAATGCTTAACTTAATTAAGCATTTAGCGCAATTTGTTTCTATGGTCTGCAAAAATACAACTTTTAATCCTTAGTTTCTATTCTTTTTAGATAAAAAATGAGCTGCTCAAACATAAATTTCTGTTTTTTATGATAAAAAGCTTCATTCAGATTAAGAAGTTCTATTTTATCGCTGTTTTCATCCCCCTCTTTCTCCTCTTTGGCCTCCTCTTCCGGTTTCTGAATGCTGAAATCCAGCATCAGATTTCTCTCAGTAGATGACTGACCCGCTTTCATGGCGGCATTGGAGAAGAGGCTAATGTATTTCAAAGGAGTGAGTTCATTGAGATTCAGATCAATCAGCATATCATACTCCTGTTCATTCATTTCACGCATAAGAGGCTCTTTGGGTTGTCCCAGCCAGTCGAATGATTGGCGATTGTAGATGGTAAAACCCGGCATAGAGGGTGTCACAGATTGCTTGGAATTCAAATAGCCCCGGGCAAAGACTTTTTTACCATCCCGGCTGAGCTGCTTGATGATCTGTCTGATATAGAGGTTCTTTTCGTTATGATCACTCTCGAAAATCAAGAGAATGGTTTTAGCGCTGCTGTAATTTACATAGCGTTTAATCCGTTTGTCATTGCGTAGAAATTTCTCAGAGCGCTTTCGGAATATATAGTTTTTGATTCTCTTCATAAAAGTGCGATTGAGTGCAAATTTAATATTATATCAGAGATTTTGCACAATCATTTGCAGGAAATCATCCTCACCTATAATTTTAATACCGAGACTTTCTGCCTTTTTTAGTTTTGCAGGTCCCATATTCTCACCGGCCAGTATATAATCAGTCTTCTTGGAAATGCTTCCACTGTTTCTGCCTCCGTGCATTTCTATCATCGCTTTATACTCATCGCGTGAATGTTTTGAAAATGTACCGCTTATGACGATAGTTTTTCCGGATAACAGGTCTGTTTTATGAGCCAGTGCTTCTTCTGACAATGCCATTTGAACACCTGCCATTTTTAGTTTTTCAATTAGCTCTTGGTTGGTCTCATTGGAAAAATAAGCAGTGACACTTTCAGCTATTCTAACTCCAATATCATCCACTTCTGTTAATTCTTCGATTCCTGCTTTTTCTAAATTATCAATGTCTATAAAAGCAGCGCTTAATTTTTTGGCAACTGTCTCACCTACAAATCGTATTCCTAAGGCGAAGAGTACGCGTTCGAAAGGAACTTCCTTCGATTTTTCAACGCCATCAATAATATTTTGTGCAGATTTTTCGCCCAATCTATCCAGTCCTGAAATATCTTCTTTTTTCAATTCGTAAATATCTGCAATGCTATTGATCAGCTTGTTATCATACAATAATTGAATTGTTTCTGCACCCAATCCGTCAATATTCATCGCTTTTCGACTGACAAAGTGTTCTATTTTGCCGGTGATCTGGGGTGGACAGGCGTTCTCATTTGGGCAGTAATGAGCAGCTTCTCCTTCTACACGAACCAAAGAAGTGCCACATTCGGGACACTCTTTGATAAAATAAACCTTCTCACCTAAATTTTTATCACGTGCTGCTAAATTAACACCGGTTATTTTTGGAATAATTTCCCCGCCTTTCTCCACATAAATTTTGTCGCCCAGGTGTAAGTCAAGTTCTTCGATGATGTCGGCATTGTGCAGCGAAGCACGACGAACCGTGGTGCCGGAGAGTTGAACCGCTTCCAGATTGGCCACGGGCGTAACGGCTCCGGTACGTCCCACCTGATAGCTCACAGAATTGAGCGTAGTCTCCGCCTGCTCTGCCTGAAACTTGTAGGCAATAGCCCAGCGCGGCGACTTGGCAGTAAAGCCCAAAATACGCTGTTGTAAAAGCGAGTTTATTTTGATAACCACGCCGTCAGTTGCCACCGGCAGGTTTTTACGCTCAATATCCCAGTAGCGTAGAAACTCAAAAACCTCCTCAGGCGTTTTGCACACTTTAATCGCTTTATTATTGTCTGATATCTTAAAGCCCCAGCGATGTGCTGCTTCCAGATTTTCCGAATGAGTTTCAAGGGGTAAATCTTCACCCAGTAAATAGTAAAAGTAGCCGTCCAGCTTGCGTTTGGCCACCTCTTTGGGATCCAGCAATTTCAAAGTACCTGCAGCAGCGTTGCGTGGGTTAGCAAATAGCGCTTCTTCCTGCTTTTCACGTTCGATATTTAGCGCTTCAAATACCGGCCAGGGCATCAAAATTTCCCCGCGGATTTCAAACTCTTCAGGAAAATCATCGCCATGAAGTCGCAATGGGATACTGCGAATGGTTTTAATATTGTTGGTAACGATATCGCCCTGTTCACCATCACCGCGGGTTACCGCGCGGGTAAGTTGTCCGTTTTCATAGGTCAACGAAATGGAGCTGCCATCATACTTCAACTCACAAACCAGCTCAAATTCACTGTTTAGTGCACGTTGTGTGCGGCTGTAGAACTCCATTACCTCTTCTTCGGAGTAGGTGTTTGACAGCGACAGCATCGGGTAGCGATGTTTGATTTGCTCGAAGCCGGTACTTAAATCACTACCCACACGTTGCGTGGGCGAGTTGGCATCAAAATACTGCGGATTAGCCTCCTCCAGCTCCTGTAGTTCACGCAGCTTTTGATCAAATTCAAAGTCTGATATGCTCGGTTGCGCCAGTACGTAGTAGTTGTAGTTATGCTGCTCCAGCTCCCGCCGAAGTGCTGTAATTTGCTCTTCCGCACCCGGATTATTTGATTCTATATTTTGGCTAAAAAGATCGTTCATAGTGGTTCGATAGTAATTCAGTTGTAATTCAGTTGTAAATCAGTTGTAATTCAATGGTTATTCAATAGTAATTCGATGGTTATTCACATTCCCTCATTCTCACATTTTCTCATTATCATTCATATCGCATAATGGTAGCGGGAGAAATTCGTGTAATAAGGAATGAAGGTCCGATCAGCATAAGCACCGAGGTGATCACAGTTCCAAGGTTTAGCAGGCCGATATAGAGCCAGTTGAAAGCTATGGGAACCGTTGATGTATAGTAGGATGCCGGGTCTAAAGGAATAATCTTAAACTGATACTGCAGGAAGCAGATAGTCAGGCCGATAATGTTTCCCCAAAACATTCCTTTGCCAATCAGAAAAAGAGATTCGTAGAGGAAGATTTTACGGATAGACCAGTTTTGAGCACCCTGACTTTTCAGGATACCAATCATATTTGTTTTTTCTAAAATCAAAATCAACAGGCCCGAAATCATATTAAATCCGGCCACCGCCAGCATCAATAGCAGGATAACCCACACATTCATATCAAGCAAATCGAGCCAGCTGAAAACCTGTGGGTTCATCTGTTGTATATTCTGTACAAAATAGCCGTTGCCCTCATCATCAAAACGGTTGGCCACCTGCGAGTAAACCCCCATTGTTACCCGGTCAAGCTGCTTAAAATCATCAATCAATACCTCCAGACCACTGTATTGATCTGCATCCCAGCCATTGAGGCGTTGGGTAATACGCAAATCAGTCAAAATAAAGAGCTTATCAAACTCCTCAAAATTGGTAGAGTAAATTCCTTTGATTGTGAGCTTGCGTACACGTACCTGCTCCTGCATAAAATAGCAAAGAAAAGAGTCCCCCATCTTTAGCTGCAGAGCATCGGCAATTGATTTGGAAATAATAGCTTCGTTGTGGGCTGCACTGTCAGCCAGATTGAGAATTTCGCCTTCAATCAGGTTGCTGCCAAAAAAGCTCCAGTCAAAATCATCGCCCACACCCTTCAGCACCATTCCCTGAAACTCATCATCGGTCTTTATAATGCCCGGTTTGGTGACAAATCGTTGCGTGTGCTTCAAGCCCGGAATCAGAGTCAATTGTTGCCTGAGCGAGTCAGTCATCCGCATTGGATGCATCTCGTAGGAGTTGTTATTGTCAAAATTAACAATCTGAATATGCGAACCAAAGCCGATTGTTTTATTGCGTATCTCTTGCTTAAAACCAATCACCACAGCAATGGCTACGAGCATCACAGCCACACCAACGGCCACACCGATAGTGGCGATGCGCACAGCAGGCCGCGACACATTGCGCGTACCTTTTTTCTCAAAATGAATTCGTTTGGCTATAAAGTATTCCAGGTTCATGGAGGCTTTTTAAAATAGAAATCAAAGTTACAAAAAATGTTGAATATAGCCATAGTGAGAGGTGAGAAAGGGTAAAGAAATTCCGGACAAGCACAAAGAAACTCCAAGTTGCTATGGACGTAAGTAGGGTTTCCTTCTTCCAACTAACATTCCTCAGCAACTGATGCAGACTATTAAAACCAGAACTGATTAGTATTGAAATAGAGTTGAAAGTTGGCACGGTAGAAGAGTTTAAGATTCGTGCAGGTCATTACTTCCAATGCCGCTAAAAGCGTCAATGTAAGGGAGCGCACACATTGAAACTCCAGGTTGATTTGGACGTAAAATAAAAATCCCGTAACGGAATTTCCGTTACGGGATTTTATATAATGTATCTTGAAAGTTTACTTCACTTTCTTTTCTACCCATTTTCTTGCATTTACAAATGCTTCAATCCAGGGTGTTACTTCATCCTTCTTGCGCTCAAGCGGGTAGTGTGCATTTTGCCAGGGAAAAATTGCACGCTCCAGGTGCGGCATCAGTGCGAGGTGACGACCATCGGCAGATGCGATACCGGCAACTCCGAAATCAGAGCCGTTAGGATTTGCAGGGTAGCCTTCATGGTTATATTTGGCTACGATATTGTAGGCTTTTTCACCCATCGGAAGATCAAATTTACCTTCGCCGTGAGCAACCCAAACACCCAGCTTACTGCCTGAAAGTGATCCGAACATCACCGAGTTATTTTCGGGGATATTGAGTGTCAGGAAGCCGCTTTCAAACTTTTTGCTTTCATTTTGCAACATGCGTGATGCTTTGCTGTGCTCCGGATTAATCAGGTCGAGCTCGGTCATCAGCTGGCAGCCGTTGCAAACACCCAGACTGAGCGTATCTTCACGTTTAAAGAAGTTGTCGAGTGCTTTCTTGGCTCGTTCGTTATAGAGGAATCCGCCGGCCCATCCTTTGGCTGAGCCAAAGACATCGGAGTTGGAGAATCCACCCGCAAAAACAATCAGATTAATATCTTCCAGATTCTCTCTGCCGTTCGCAAGGTCGGTCATATGCACGTCCTTCACATCAAAGCCGGCCAGATAGAGAGAGTAGGCCATTTCACGTTCACCGTTGGTACCCTTCTCGCGGATAATGGCAGCTTTCAAACCACTCTCATTGCGATCCGGAGAGATGCCATACTGCGCCATGGTGCCGGTGAAGTTCTCCGGGAAGCTGAACTCAAGGGCTTGCTTTTTATAATTTTCGAAGCGCTCTTTCGCTTTCTTTTCGCCACTCTGTTTGCGGTCCAGACGATAGGAAGTTTCATACCACACATCACGCATTTCGTTGATTGAGAAGGAATAAGCAGTTTTCTTTTTATGCAGTTCCAAACGATGTTCTTCAATGGGCTTACCAATAATAGTGTAGCCAACACCGTGTTTTTTCAGAATTTTGTCAACTTCAGCTTTCTCTTTAATCTGAACAATAACTCCTGCATTCTCAGCAAAAAGCAGTTTTACCAGTGAGCTTTCAGTGATGCGATCCAGGTTGATATTGAGACCGCCCCGGGTGTTGGCAAAACACATTTCAAGCAGTGTGGTAATCATACCACCTGCAGAGATGTCGTGACCAGCCAACAGCAACTCTTTATTTATCAGCTCCTGAATTGCATCAAAAGCAGATTTGAAGTATTCACTGTCGCGGATGGTAGGTGTTTCAGCTCCCAGCTTGCCCAGGGTCTGAGCCAGCACAGAGCCACCCAGTTTATGTTTGTCAAAAGAGAAGTCGATATGGTAAATCAGAGAATCGGTATCGTTGACCAGCACCGGACTGATAATCTTTTTCACATCAGATACTTCAGCAGCAGCTGAAATAATCACAGTTCCCGGTGAGAACACCTTGGTGCCGTCCGGATAGTTTTGTGTCATCGAGAGGCTGTCTTTTCCCGTAGGGATATTGATACCCAGATCGATTGCGAAGTTGCTGCAAGCTTCCACTGCGCTGTAGAGGCGCGCATCTTCACCCGGGTTTTTGGCAGGCCACATCCAGTTGGCTGAGAGTGACACGCTGTCCATGCCTTTGGCAAGCGGCGCCCACACGATATTGGTCAGAGCCTCAGCGATGGCATTTACAGAACCTGATGCGGCATCGATCAGGGCCACCTGCGGCGCATGACCGATGGTTTTTGCCACTCCGGATTTGCCGCGATAGTCAAGTGCTACAGCACCCAGGTTGTTGAGCGGAAGCTGAATTTCACCGGCAGTTTGCTGACGGGCGATTTTACCTGAAACAGAACGGTCGGTTTTATTAATCAACCAATCTTTGGAGGCTACTGCTTCCATTCTCAACACATTTTCTACATACTCCTGCAGTTTTTCTTCATCATACTCCACATCTGCAAATTGCTCATTGATGGTGGTGTCTTCCAGAATTGTGATAGGAGTTTTACCTAAGAGCTGATTGATAGTGAGGTCAATAGGAGCCTCTGTCTCACCTTTTGCTGTAACGAATCGCAGCTGCATATCATCGGTGGTTTCACCTACAACATACATGGGAGCACGCTCGCGATCAGCAATTTTTTGCAGTCGGGCCAGGTCTTTCTCTTTCAGCAGCAGTCCCATGCGTTCCTGGCTTTCATTACCAATAATCTCTTTGGCACTGAGGGTTTTATCTCCAATAGGTAATTTGTCAATCTCAATGATTCCACCCGTATCTTCCACCAGTTCAGAGAGGCAGTTGAGGTGACCTCCGGCTCCGTGGTCGTGGATTGACACAATCGGGTTGTCATCACTTTCTGAGAGTGCACGAATCACATTGGAAACACTTTTTTGTACCTCCGGGTTGGATCGTTGCACAGCATTCAGCTCAATGGCTTCGTCATAATCACCTGTTTCAACAGATGAAACAGCACCTCCACCCATTCCGATGCGGTAGTTGTCACCACCCATTACCACCACCTTTTCACCCGGTTCGGGGGTACCTTTGAGGGCATCGCGTTTTTTGGCAAAGCCAACACCGCCTGCCAGCATAATTACTTTGTCAAAACCATAAAGCTTATCATTCTCTTCATGCTCGTAAGTAAGCACCGACCCCACAATGAGGGGCTGACCAAACTTATTTCCAAAATCGGAAGCACCATCAGAAGCTTTGAGCAGAATCTGCTCCGGAGTTTGATAGAGCCAGGGACGGTTGGCACCGCGTCCCGGATAGCTGGTCATATAAACGGCACTTCCAGCCAGAGGAATACTTGCTTTACCACCAGCCAGGCGGTCACGAATTTCACCACCGGTACCTGTTGCAGCTCCGTTAAATGGTTCCACTGTGGTTGGGAAATTGTGTGTTTCCGCTTTCAGCGAAATAACTGTTTCAATCTCTTTGGTTTCAAAAAAGTCCGGATCACTCTCTGATTTGGGGGCAAACTGCTCCACAACTGGACCCTGATTGAAGGCCACGTTGTCTTTGTAGGCTGAAACCAGATCGTTGGGGTTGACTTTGGAAGTCTCTTTAATCAGTTGGAAAAGCGACATCTCTTTTTTCTCACCGTCGATGATAAAATCACCGTTAAAAATTTTATGACGGCAGTGTTCTGAATTCACCTGTGAGAATCCGAATACCTCACTGTCAGTCAGTTTTCGACCCAGACTTTCAGAAATTTCATTGAGATAATCGATTTCGTCGTCACTCAGTGCGAGTCCTTCTGCCATATTGTAAACCGCAATATCGTCGATGTACTGCACACCTTCAACTTGTGTTTCGATGGTGAAAATGTCCTGATCAAGCCCGGAATACACACTTTGCAACATCGGGTCATGTTTCTTGTCATCGGTGGGAAAGTACATTTCCACACGGCTGACGCCTTCGATACCCATATTGCCCATAATGCTCACGGCGTTGGAGCTCCAGGGAGTAATTAACTCACGGCGCGGACCAACAAAGTCGCCTTTCACCTGGTCGGAGTCAACATATTCTCCTCCTGAAAAAAGCCAGTTGAGTTTTTGTACATTCTTTTCGGTAAGAGCTACACTACTTTCTAAAGCATAATAAAACTGTTCGGGAGATTGAAAAAAGTAAATCATGTTTGGGTGGATTGATGAGTTTTTATTTATCAAATAGCTTTGTTATTTCAAGCTACAAAGATAGTTATTTTTAGTAGGATTTCTTCTATGAAGTGACACTTTACTGTTAAAAATATAACAAAAAAAGCTGTCCGGCGAAAAAGTAAGCCGGACAGCCTGTATATTACTTATTGTATTTGTAAAATCTTAGGGAACAACCATCTTGATGGCAGCGGGAATGATACTGACAGTACATTTTCCGGCATTGTTCACCATAATGCCGTCAGCCTCTACAAGCACCTCATCGGTGGTTTCAATCTGAATATTCCTGGCTCTGAAAGTTTGTACGATTTTGGATTTGTTGATTTTTCCGTTGAATAGATTCGGTACAACCACAAAAGCGTCTTTCAGTTTGATTTCAGAGACCAGATTCATATCAAAAACTCCATCATAGGGTAGGGCAAAGGGGTTTTGACGGATGCCGCCTCCGCTGTAAGGTCCGTTGGCAATATTCATTGTAATTAGTGGCACTTCCAGCTCTTTTTCGTCAATTTTTATTTTAAGCGGGTACTTTTTAAATCGTGTCAAAGCTATCAGGAAAGAGAGGGTATAGAGAAAAGTGAAGCTGCCCAGATATTTCTTCAAACGGTTGGTCAGGTCTGTAACAGTGGCATCGAGACCAAAGCCGACAGAGTTAATAAAAAAGTGTTTCCTGCTTTTATTATCTTGCGTATAGGTGATTTTACCTATATCGATTAGTTTACATTTATCTTTGAGCAGAAAACTCATATTTTTCTTATCATTCTTTTTGAGCTTCCAGAATCTGCCCCAGTCATTGCCTGTGCCTCGCGGAATCAGTGCAATTTTCAGGCGGGAAGTATCTTCCACACGTGCCTGAAAAATACCATTAATTACCTCGCTGATACTACCATCACCACCCATCACCATAAAATTCATACAACCCATTTCGGCATACTCTTTGGCCAGGTCGATGGCGTGTCCGAAGTATTCCGTTTTTTTGAAAATAAAAGGAATACCATGCTTATGAAACTGAGCCTGTACATATTTGCTCTGTCCCATAAATGATCTTTTACCGGCACGTGGGTTGGTTATTATCAACCAGTGATAGGGTGTGATGTAGTCGATCTCCATTATTTAGATTTGGATAATAAATAGAGGTCGGTCAGTGTCATGGCAGCCATTGCCTCAACAATAGGAACCGCACGCGGCAGAACGCAGGGGTCATGACGACCGCGGGCCTCCAGTTCAATTTTATTCAGGTTTCTATCGAGCGTTTCCTGTTTCTTCTCAATAGTTGCCACCGGCTTAAAGAGCACCCGGAAATAGATATCCTGACCGTTGCTGATACCTCCCTGCACCCCTCCTGAATTGTTGGTTTTGGTGGTAACATTGTCAGCCTCATCGGTAGTGAAAGCGTCATTCATCTCTTCACCGGTCAGGTGAACCCCCTCAAAACCACGGCCGTAATCGAAACCGTGAGTAGCGTTGATGGTGAGCATCGACTGAGCCAGGCGGGCGTGCAGCTTATCAAAAAGCGGCTCGCCCCAACCCACGGGCACACCTTTAATTACGCAGGTGATGATGCCGCCAATAGAGTTGCCCTCTTCACGCAACTGATCTATATAGGTAATCATTTTTTGAGCACTCTCTTCGTCGGGACAGCGCACAATATTGCTCTCTATTTTACTTAAATCGAGCTCTTCGTAAGTTTTATTAATGGCAATATGGCCCACTTGTGAGGTGTAAGCGGTGATGTCAACGTCTTGTTGTTTCAGCACCAGTTTAGCAATAGCACCTGCTGCCACCCAGCCGGCCGTTGCCCGTGCAGAGCTGCGACCTCCACCGCGGTGGTCGCGGATTCCGTATTTTTTCTGATAAGTGTAGTCGGCATGCGAAGGTCGAAATACCTCCTTGAGGTGATCGTAGTCCTTGCTTTCCTGATTTTTATTCCAGATGACGAATGCTATGGGAGCGCCGGTGCTTTTTCCTTCGAAGATACCTGAAAGAAACTCCACTTTATCATCTTCACTGCGTGGTGTTGATACAATGGACTGTCCGGGGCGACGACGTGTAAGTTCGTGTTGAATAAAATCGATATCCATTTCGATTCCGGGAGGACAGCCATCCAGGATTCCTCCGATGGCAGCTCCGTGTGATTCACCAAATGATGTAAATGTAAATATTTTGCCGGTTGTGTTCATTTTTATTACTCAATTATGTTTCTTTTGTGCAAAAATATAACAAAAAAGCTTTATCTCAAAAGTTTTAGTAGTGAAACAAAAGAAAAGTGGAATCGGTTCATTGCATTACTATGTTTAATTATAAACAGCAGGAAAAAGCCGTCGGTGCACAAAAAAAACAGCAACCATTGCCGGTCGCTGTTTCTTCTGTTTCTGTTTTTCGGAATTGAGAATGTCAGGTTTTAAAGATTGGCTATTCTTTTGATTTCATCAATGATTGCATTAGCAAAACTTTCAGCCTGTTCAGGCGTTCCTGCTTCCGAGTAGATGCGAATAATCGGTTCGGTGTTTGATTTGCGCAGATGTACCCATCCTTGTGGAAAGTCAATTTTCACTCCGTCAATATCGTTTACTTCAAATTGTTTGTAGCTGCCTTTGACCACAGCCAGTACGCCATCTACATCGATGGTGGGGGTGAGCTCAATTTTATTTTTGCTCATAAAGTAAGCCGGGTAGCTTTTG
>CAYPPC010000038.1:3834-15906 GCA_964412435.1 uncultured Paludibacter sp. | reverse complement strand
GCCTCACCGGAGTGCAGGTGGAGACTACGCACGCTCCTGACCCCAAACGCACCTTCACCATTGCGCCCGGAAAAAATGCTCTGGCCGGAAATATTACCGTAAACAATGAGGGTATTCTGTGTGGCATCAATGTGGAGCCAATGCAAATGCCGGGCAGATATGAAACGGTGAGCACCACCACAGCACTGCCCGATAAAGAGAGAAAATTATTGCCTCTGAGCGAAGAGTATATGATGGCCGGATCGGTGGCCAAAATGGCTGAAGGGGCTGCCAAAGATATTTACCGCCTGCGCGAAAATCGGGCGGACATCCTTGCCGGCGATGTGGACTATGTACCCACCGACGGCCAGTCACTGAAAGCGATGCTGGAGGAGATCGATGCACAGGAAAAAGCACTTACTGAGCTTTTCACCGGCACGGTGAGCCGACGCACAGTTACTAAAACCATTCGCTACACTCCTGAAAAAGCAGGCCGAGATATGGTTATTTTCCGCTTTTCACCCTATCTCGGGGTGGTGGACAGTGATGAACTGAGCGGCGAACCGTTCTATCTGAATTTGAGCTACAAAGCGGTGAGAGAGGTAATTGACCCTAAAGTGAAGGAGAAGAAAAATGAGATTAAAGTGTTTTCGGTGATTCCCGTGACCGCACAGTTAACCATCAGCAGCGATAAAATCAAGTTGTTTGATGAATCTGTGATTCTTCCCCAGTTAGGCATTCTCACTCCCGTTCCATTCCATACCATGGATAAATATAGCCGGGTATATGTGAGCCCTGAAACCGGGCGTCTGCTCTCGGTAGAGCAAAATCGTAAAAAGTAAATTCTGCCGCTGTCAGAATCGCTTGGCTACCATCACTTTGAGGCCGTCTGGTATAATGCGGATATGGATCTCTTTACCCTCTTCAAAGGGTTCCCCGTCGAGGTGAAAAGGACCGGGCGCATCGCGCAGCAGCGTTATCTCTTTGGTTTTTAGCGTGGTTACTAACAGATCTTTCTTGATGGTTTTGGTAAAAAGCTGAAAAGCCAGTGTGGGAATGGCAATTACCGGTACATCGGCAATCACCGAAATATCCATTACGCCGTCCTGAACACTGGCTGTAGGAGCAATATAAGCGTTGTTGCCCCATTGCGAGGCGTTGGCAAAGGTGATGATAAAAGCTTTCCCTTTCAGATCGATATCATCACTTTTGAGCTGGTAATTTTGCAGTTCGTATTTGATATAGGCGGGCACCATTTTTTCCAGATAACCCATCATGCCGCGGCGGGTGCTTTGAGCGAACAGCTCGCTCACATAAGCATCAAAACCGGCACCACAGGTACAGAAGAAGGGCTTTTCACTATTCACCAGACCATAGTCGATCTCGATTGCTTCCGAAAAATTGAGTAGCTTCACTGCCTTCTCAAAGTTTTGGGGAATTTTGAGGTGACGTGCCAGGCCGTTGCCTGAACCGGTGGAGATAACACCCAGCGCCGTGTCGCTGTGAACCAGCGCACCCGCCACTTCGTTCATGGTACCATCACCGCCCACAGCCACCACAATATCATAAGCCTCCTCCCTGAAACCGGCTGAGAGCTCACGGGCATGACCACGCGCTTCGGTGTAAACAATGGTGCAATCATCATAAATATTGCGGTCGAGGTGCTTTTTAATAAGCCCGTCGATATCCCACTTCGATGCATTTCCCGATATGGGGTTCACAATAAAAGCAATTCTCTTCTTCATAAACATCAAGTTTTCTTGCTTTACAAAAGTAGTAAATATTTTATGAAGATTAGTAAACGAAAACTTTTCGCAAAATTATTGCTATAAAATAGTTCTATTTCCTGTCAATATATTTGCATCTTAATTGTATATTTGCAGAAATCAATCTTAAAAAATGAACCGATTCCCAATTTGGCGAACAGTGTTCGCCAAATTGCAAAACCCTGATTAATAACCCCTTATGAAATATTGATAAAATATTCACTTTTCAAAAAATACAGTATGAAACCAAGTTTGCAATCCAATTATATTGCTGATATAAAATTAATTCTTAAGAAGGCTCGTGAGGAAGCTTACCGCTCAGTGAATACGGCTTTAATTAAGGCATATTGGCTCACAGGGCGCAGAATAGTTGAAGAAGAGCAACAGGGAGAAGAACGGGCAGCTTATGGCAAAGAGATTATAAAGAATCTTTCATCAGAGCTTACGCTGAGTTTGGGAAGAGGTTTTTCGGAGCGAAGCATACGCGAAATCCGACAATTTTACCTTGCATTTCAGGAGCTGTTTTTGGAGACAGAAAACAATGATTTTGAAATAAACCCAATTTGGCGAACGGTGTTCGCCAAATTACACTGGTCTCATTATCAGCGTGTTCTGAGAATTAAGAGTGACTCAGAAAAATTCTATTATTTGACCGAAGCCGCCGAGCAAAACTGGTCGATTACTACGCTTGACCGGAATATTTCGACCCTCTATTATCAGCGTATATTATCTTCAAAAAACAAGGAGATAGTACATAGTGAAATGCAGGAAAAGAGCGATATTCTGCAAAACAATCCGAGAGATTTTATTAAGAGTCCGACCATACTTGAGTTTTTAGACCTATCCACTTCCTATGCCTACACCGAACAGGATCTGGAGAAAAGTTTAATTGATAACATACAGCAGTTTCTACTGGAGTTGGGAAAAGGATTTGCATTTGTAGGGCGTCAGAAGCACATTCGGACAGAAACACAGGATTTCTTTATCGATCTGGTCTTCTACAACTATATTTTGAAATGCTTTGTTATCGTTGAGCTAAAAACAGATAAATTGACACACCAGGATATCGGGCAACTGGATATGTATGTGCGAATGTTTGACGATATTGAGAAGAGACCCGAAGACAATCCCACCATTGGAATTTTGCTATGTACTGAAACAGATCAAACCATTGTAAAATACTCCGTTTTAAGCGAAAACGATCGACTTTTTGCCAATAAATACCTGGCTTATCTGCCTACCGAAGAGGAATTAGCACGTGAAATTGAACGTGAAAGAAGTTTGCTCCAGGAAAAATGGGCAGCTTATCATATAAATAAAAAATAGAAGAATGAATAGAAAAAAATCAAATAGCAAAGGAAAAGAGTCCGGAAAACAACAGGACCTTTTGCATGCAGTTCGCCGTATTTTCAGCGAAAACCCCAAAAAGAGCTTTAACAGCAAGCAGCTGGCCTCCCACCTGGCGGCCAAAAGCGACAGTGAGCGCAGATTGTTAAACAAACTGCTCACGCAGCTTCGCAATGATAAATTTCTGACTGAAATTGCTCGTGGAAAGTACAAACTTAATTCGCAGGGCGGTTATGTGATCGGACGGTTTATCCGCGAAGGCGTAAAATCATACGTACTGAGTGACGACAGCGATGAGCTGATCTTTATCCCCGACAAAAACACAAGCACCGCCATGCTCAACGACCGGGTGAAGGTATTTCTCTATGCCGCCCGCAAAGGTCGTGAGCCGGAAGGCGAGATTGTGGAGATTTTGAAACGGGCCCAGGATACCTTTGTGGGTACCCTGGAGGTGTCACCCAAGTTTGCTTTTCTCAATGTGAGCAGCAAAATACTCAACAGCGATATTCTTATTCCGAAGGAGAAACTCAAAGGTGGCAAAGATGGTGAAAAAGCCATTGTGCGCATCACCGAGTGGACCCACCCGATGAAGAGCCCGATAGGTGAAGTGGTGGATGTGCTGGGCGCTACCGGCGACAACAACACTGAAATGCACGCCATTCTGGCCGAATTTGGCCTGCCTTACAAATATCCTGAGAATCTGGAGAAACAGGCGCGTAAGATCGAAGCCGGCATCACCCCCGAGGAGGTGGCCCGCCGGCGCGATATGCGGGGTATCAGCACCTTCACCATCGACCCGGCTGACGCCAAAGACTTTGACGACGCCCTCTCTGTACGCGAACTGGAAGATGGCATGTGGGAAGTGGGTATTCACATTGCAGATGTAACCCATTATGTGAAAGCAGGCAGCGGCATCGATATCGAAGGTGAAGAGCGCGGCACTTCTGTTTATCTGGTGGACCGCACCATCCCGATGCTGCCGGAGCACCTGTCTAACAACATCTGCTCGCTGCGGCCCGAGGAGGACAAGCTCTGTTTCTCCGTGATTTTCAAATTAGATGAATATGCCGAAGTGCGCCATTATGACATTGCGAAAACAGTGATCAGAAGCAATCGCCGGTTCACCTACGAAGAGGCTCAAAGCATTATCGACAGCGGTGAGGGAGATTTCAGCAGCGAGCTGGGTCAACTCAACAAGCTGGCCAAAATAATGCGCGAAAAGCGCTTCAGAAGCGGTGCCATCGCCTTTGACCGGGTAGAGGTAAAGTTTGATATTGATGATAAAGGCAAGCCGCTCGGAGTCTATTTTGACGAGGCAAAAGATGCCAACAAGCTGATTGAGGAGTTTATGCTACTGGCCAACCGCACGGTGGCTACACGCATAGCACGACCCGGCAAAGGGCAGCGGGTGAAAACATTTGTTTACCGTGTACATGATGTGCCCGATCCCGAAAAGCTGAAAAACTTCTCTGTTTTTATTAAAAAGTTTGGCTACAACCTGAAAACAAGCGGTAAGAAAACACAGATTTCAAGCTCTATCAATAAACTGCTGGATGAGGTGCATGGCAAAAACGAACAGAACCTGATTGAGACGCTGGCTGTGCGATCCATGGCCAAAGCGATCTACACCACCAAGAATATCGGTCACTACGGCCTTGCTTTCGACAACTACACTCACTTCACCTCACCCATCCGCCGCTATCCGGACATGATGGTTCACCGGCTTCTGCAGCGCTACCTGGATGGAGGCAAGAGTGTCAGTGAGAAAGATACCGAAGAGATTTGCGAACATTGCTCGCACCGGGAGCACCTGGCTACCAATGCTGAGCGCGCTTCAATCAAATATAAGCAGGTGGAATTTATGGCAGATCATCTGGGTGCTACTTTTGACGGAGTTATATCGGGTATTACCGAGTGGGGAATTTACGTAGAGCTGATTGAGAATAAGTGTGAAGGGATGATTCCTATCCGCGATCTGGATGATGATTACTATGTACTGGATGAGAAAAACTATCGCTTAGTGGGCCGGATTCATCATCGGAAATATCAGTTAGGCGACAAGCTCACCATCAAAGTTGCCCGGGCCAATCTGGACAAAAAACAGCTTGATTTTGCTTTAGCGTAAAATATTTCGCTAAATCTTTTGCAAAGTAAAATTATTGCTGTATCTTTGCAGTCCCAAATCAAACATAGGGGAACGGCTACGTAGCTCAACTGTATAGAGCATCTGACTACGGATCAGAAGGTTCCAGGTTAGAATCCTGGCGTAGTCACAAAAAAACAAGCATCTGCAAATTGCAGATGCTTATTTTTTATATGCTATTTTACTCTTTACTTTTCAAGATGTTGGATTAAACCGCTGATTTCGAAAGGATTTTCAAATTTAGGTTTGTGCTTTTTGACATAGCTTTTATATTCGCTCTTTTGAGCTTTATAATTCTTCTTGATATGTGACAAAGAGTGAAACTTCTTCTCCTCACCCCCTTTTCTTAAAGTGTAAACATATTTTTTTGTCAGTTCGTACTCATCCGGCAGTTCAGAGGCATAAACGCTGCCATCATTGCCAAAGAATCTTTTGTAAGTGTTTACAGAAGCTACCTTCGACTTGCTCCCATAAGCTCCCGTTGCTGCAGCAGCGCTTACCTGGCAACCATAAAAGATCAGGAGTTTATAATCTTTTTCATACAGTACTTCATAAAAGACACCACCCTCTCTGATAAATCGCCTGTCCTGAATAACAACGGTATCCAGATTGGTTAGCGAGGCTCCAGTCAATGCAAGAATCTTCCCCTCATTATCAAACAGCATCTCTTCAGTAATCATATTATAATTCAGCTTTGACTCAATATTTTTTCCGTCTTTAAGCTTAACTACTCCTTTTGTAAACTCAGGGAAGACATAGTGTGGCGACACTTTTGTACCAAATTGCTGAGCCGACAAGGTAAATGCAGTAAAAAATGAGACGAGCAAAAGAACTTCTTTCAGGTATTTCATGGCATTCATTTTTTATAGAGTTAATTGGAACTTCAAATATAAAGAGTTTCCTTGTGAAATAAAAATTTCCGGACCCATTTTCTTAAAAATAACAGCGTAGACTTTTTATAAAAATAAAGCTCAGAAGGTTTTCTCCCTCTGAGCTTTACACTATTTATTTCAGCCATTTACCAAACCTAAGATCAAATTTCCCACTGCTCCAGTGAGTCAATCAGATCATCAAAGCTTTTGATTTTTGACTTGGACTTCACCATTTCAATCTGGCGATCCATCGCATCGTTGTAGCTCTCGGCATCCACGCTGCGGATCACTCCCAGAGCAATCGGCAAATCGGGACCCTGCATCATTGCCAGCTCCCAGTGGAAGGTAGGATTCGGATTTTTAGCATCGTGAACCAGAATATCTGCTTCTGTGATACCATTTTCACCAATCGTTACTGCCTCTATCTTGCCATCCTTATAGATCAGTCCCTTGTCATTGTTGGCTCCGAAAATCATCGGTTTGCCATGCTCCAGGAATACCATTTTATCCGGACGCGTATTGCGGTCGGCCAGCACACTGTGAGCTCCGTCGTTGAAGATGACGCAGTTCACCAGACACTCCACCACAGAGGTGCCTTTGTGATTAGCCGCATCGATCATCACCGCAGTGGCATTCTTCAGATCCACATCGAGCAGGCGGGCAAAGAAGGTGCCGCGCGCTCCGAAAGTGAGCTCTGCCGGGCGGAAGGGCTCTTCAATGGTTCCGTAGGGCGAAGATCCGGTCACCTGCCCCTTGTACGAGGTGGGTGAGTACTGACCTTTTGTGAGTCCGTAAATCTGGTTATTAAAGAGCAGCACATTCATATCCACATTACGACGAATGCTGTGTATAAAGTGGTTTCCACCGATAGCGAGACAGTCACCGTCACCGGTAATTTGCCACACGGTCAGGTCCGGATTGGCCACTTTCACGCCGGAGGCGATAGCACCTCCACGTCCGTGAATGGAGTGAAAACCGTAACTGCTCATATAGTAAGGCAGTCGTGAGGAGCAACCGATACCGGAAATAACGGCAATTTCATGAGGCGGCACACCCAGTTCAGCCATGGCTCTGTGCAAGCTGTTGATAATGGCGTAGTCACCACAACCGGGGCACCAGCGAATTTGAGCATCGCTTTTAAAATCTTTGGCTATATATTGTTTTGTAGTTTCCATGATTGTAAAATTAAATAAGAGTTTCAAAATGCGCTTCCAGCTCAGTCACGGTGAAAGGCTGACCCTGCACTTTATTATATTGTAAATAGTTCACATCAGGCACTCTGGAGCGGAGGAAGCTAAGAAACTGACCTGAGTTCAGCTCGCAAACCACCACTTTTTTGTATCCAGCCAACACATCAGCTGTATTTTTAGGCAACGGATTGATATAATTGAAGTGTGCCATTGCAATATTTTTTCCTTTTTCAAGCATATTGGTAACTGCTCCCATCAGGTGGCCGCGGGTGCTTCCCCAGCCTACCACCAGCACGTCGGCATCCTTGTTTCCGAACACTTCCAGTTCGGGAATTGAGTTCTCCACATACTTCACCTTGGCAGCACGCATCTCCACCATTCTCTCATGGTTTTTAGCGTCAGTAGAGATGCCTCCTTTGTCGTAGTCTTTCTCGAGCCCTCCGTTGCGGTAAGCAAAACCTTCAGTTCCGGGAATGGCCCAGTAGCGTGCCAGTGTTTCCGCATCGCGGGTGGAAGCGTTAAAGCCCTCCAGATCCTGAGGCACAAAGTTGGGCTTAATCTCCGGCAAATCGGCCAGTTTAGGCAGTTTCCAGAGCGAAGTACCGTTACCGAGGAATCCGTCTGACAACAGAATTACCGGTGTTGAGTGCTCCAAAGCAATTTTTGCAGCCATAAAGCTGTAGTCGAAACAGTCGTCGGGCGTACCGGCAGCCATCACCACAGCGGGGCTTTCACCGTTACGGCCATAGAGCGCCTGCAGGAGGTCGGTCTGCTCAGTTTTGGTGGGCAATCCGGTGGAAGGGCCACCGCGCATAACGTCGATAATCACCAACGGCAGCTCAGCCATCACAACCAGTCCGATAGCCTCTGATTTGAGCGCCAGCCCCGGTCCTGAAGTGTTGGTAACAGCCAGGCTTCCGGCAAATGAGGCACCGATAGCGGTTGTGATACCCGCGATTTCATCCTCACACTGCATCACCTTCACTCCCAGATCGCGGCGCAATGCCAGCTCCTGCATAATGTCAGAGGCGGGAGTAATGGGGTAACTACCGAGGAAAAGCTCTAATCCGGCTTTTTCAGCGGCAGCTATCAATCCGTAGGCAGTAGCTTTATTACCAGAAATACTGGTGTAGCGACCTTGCGGCACATCCTGAGACTTCTCAATGGTGTAAGTGGGCACAGCCAGGTGGAGGTTATGACCATAGTTAAAACCATCGTTCATCACCTTGATGTTGGCTGCAAGCACCTGCTCTTTACTTGAGAATTTGGTCTGAATAAACTGTTCGGCGCGGTCCATCGGGCGGTTAAAAAGCCAGCACACCAGTCCCAAGGCGAACATGTTTTTACTTCTGAGAATATCTTTACCAAGCATTCCGAAGCCTTCGAGGCTGCTTTGCGTAAGCGTTGTCAGCTTGGTGGGAATTAGAATAATTGTTTCTGAAACACCCAGCTCCGTAAACGGATTATCGGTTTCGAAACCTGCTTTTTTCAGGTCATTAGCCTGAAAACTATCTTCGTCATAAATGATAACACCGCCCTTTTTCACCTTGGTGAAGTTTACCTTCAGGGCAGCAGGATTCATTGCCACAAAGACATCTGCGTCATCACCGGGGGTAAAAACTTTACTGGAACCCAGGTGAACCTGAAAACCGGAAACACCGCTCACGGTTCCCTGCGGGGCACGAATTTCTGCCGGATAGTCAGGGAATGTTGAAATTTCATTCCCGATAATGGCTGAAATATTGGAAAAGAGTGTACCGGTAAGTTGCATACCGTCACCGGAATCACCGGCAAAAAGTACCACTACATTATCCACTTCCTTAACTCTGATATTTTCCATATAATCTATACTTTGAATAATTGTGTTTTGAAAAAATGATATTTAAAAAGAGGGGAAATTTCCGGGAGAGTTCTCTGTTTTTGGAAAGAAAATGATGCCAGAAGAAGCTCCGTTTCTAACTTTAGAAACAGTTTAGCTTTCTTGCAAATTCACGGAAAAGTATTTCATCTCCTTTACCAGACAAAGATAGTAAAATTTTGATATGAACCGACTGATAGTGAAGAATAAAAAATGCCAAACAAAATTGTTTGGCATTTTTTACAGATATTTCTTTTAATCCTTAAAAATCAGCATGTCCGGGTGTGCGCGGGAATGGAATCACGTCGCGGATATTGGCCATACCGGTCACAAAGAGCAGCAGGCGCTCAAAGCCGAGTCCAAAGCCGGAGTGAGGTGCCGTACCAAAGCGGCGGGTATCGAGATACCACCAGATATCTTTCTCTGGAACACCCATACTCAGAGCACGCTCGCGCAGTTTATCGTAGTTCTCTTCACGCTGCGAACCACCGATGATTTCGCCGATTTTTGGGAAAAGTACGTCCATGGCACGCACCGTTTTCCCATCTTCGCTAAGCTTCATATAGAAGGCTTTGATCTCCTGCGGGTAGTCGGTCAGGATCACCGGACGTTTGAAGTGCTTCTCTACCAAATAGCGCTCATGCTCAGACTGCAGGTCAACCCCCCAGCCCACTCGGAATTCAAATTTCTGCCCATTGGCCACAGCTTCTTCCAGAATTTTAACGCCTTCGGTGTAGGTCAGGCGCTCAAATTTATTGTTTACCACAAATTCAAGACGCTCAATCAGCTCCTTATCATACATTTGCTGCAGGAACTCTAAGTCGTCGCGACAGTTGTCCAGCGCCCATTTTACGCAGTACTGGATAAACTCCTCGGCCAGATCCATATTATCTACAATATCATAGAAAGCCACCTCCGGCTCAATCATCCAGAACTCAGCTAAGTGGCGCGGTGTGTTGGAGTTTTCAGCACGAAAAGTGGGACCGAATGTATAAATTTGCCCCAGCGCCATAGCTGCCAGTTCACCTTCAAGCTGTCCTGAAACAGTGAGATTGGTATGTTTACCAAAGAAATCTTCTGTAAAATCTACTTTTCCCTCCACATTCTTTGGAACATTATCCAGATCAAGTGTAGTTACGGTAAACATCTGTCCGGCACCCTCAGCATCAGATCCGGTGATAACCGGAGTGTGCACATAGAAGAAGCCACGATCGTGGAAAAAGCGGTGAATCGCCATCGACATATGGTGACGGATGCGGAATATTGCTCCGAAGGTATTGGTGCGGGGGCGCAGATAAGCAATTTCGCGTAAAAACTCCAGGGTATGTCCTTTTTTCTGTAGCGGATATGACTCATCGGCGGTGCCGTAAAGTTCCAGTTCGGTGACTTGAATTTCAACACTCTGCCCTTTTCCCTGCGACTCCACCAACTTACCGCTTGCATTGATACAAGAGCCGGTAGTAATCAGCTTCAGCATATTTTCATCAAATTGGTTAGGGTCAACAACAAGCTGAATATTGTGAATGGTCGAACCGTCATTAAGTGCAATAAAGCTTACATTTTTATTGCCGCGGCGGGTGCGAACCCAGCCTTTTACATTGATGGTGCTTCCAAAATCGGTCTGTTTAATTGCATCTACAATTTTTGTTCGTTGCATAATCTTTTATTATATAATGAATTAAGTCAAAATTTGAATTTGCAAAATTACAAAAATTTATTCACTATTCAAAATTTAAGGGGATGAAAATAGTTCAAAAGTGATTGACAAAGCCTTTTTCTACACCCCTATTCCAGACTCCAAGGGTTTTGGCAACCCTTGGAGTGTGGAATTTTAAGTTAAACCGAAGCAAATTGTCCTTGTTTGATGATTTTTAATATATTTTTTGCAGCTTTCCCATCAATATGTAAGAATATTTTGTATCTTTGCTGCTACTTGGTTCCGACAATCAAGAGAACAGGCTATATTCACTTATTGCTTGTTACCGCTCCGTAAAGTCTCCGGACATCTACGGAGCGGTTTTTTTATCACTGCCGGCGTATTTTTCACGTTCAATTATCATCATTAAACATCCATTTATTTCTTGCTTTTAGGGCAAATTACAGATGAACACCCACACCGTCACATTTTTCGCTTGAAATTGTAGTCAAAATTATCAACATTTACATATATGATTTTGGCTTTTTGGTCTGCCGGCCCATATAATCTGCCCAGACGACAACAACGATATAATCATACTCCTCAGATGAGAAGTCTTTTGTGTAAATTGTTGGTTTTATGTGGCCTGAGAAAGTCTCGTAGGTCATAAGCGTATCTAATTTAGTCTGAGTAGCAGGTATAAATGTATCAAACACATTATTCCTATTCCATTTTAGATTGGGGAAACCACCCATATCACAATTTACGTGATACGAAACAAGATCTCCTGCCGCATTAAAATACAGTGCCTGCAAAGGTTGGAAGTGGTTGCAATCTCCTCACGATATAGGCTTTTATCGAATGACAGGATAAAATCATGAAAGGATAAATCGAGTTCATACCAATCGTCTAAAGGTATGTCGTACGTTTTTGACAACGCAGATAGATTCGTTTCTGTCACAATGGAATAATCGCTTTTTAATCCATATAGTTTTAATAGCGTTTTATTTCAGGGGCTCACCAAAAGAGCCAAAAGTAACAGAATAGTTGTTTTAGTTTTCATTTGTTGTGTATGTAAAAATGCCACACCCCGAGGGTTTTGGAAACCCTCGGGGTGTGGCATTTTTATTTCCTAAATCCTATCGTTTAGCTTTCGTTTTTTTCGCAACCGGCTGCTTATCCATACTGCCCAGCATGGTCATCGCACAGCGGAAACCGATATCGTTGGAGGATTTATCCTGGTCGAGGTAACGGCGTGTAGCAGGATTGAGCCAGTAGGAG
>CAYPPC010000038.1:2044-3824 GCA_964412435.1 uncultured Paludibacter sp. | reverse complement strand
GGAGCGATCTTTCCACGAACCGCCTTTATATACCCGTGTTTTATTACTTACCTTAGGTGCCAGCACATCGGTCGGATCAATTTGTCCGCGGTTACGGAGTGCCGCCATCCCTTCCGGATCGGTATAAAGCTGGAAGTCGGTTGCGATTTGCCCGCGTCCGTCAGCATAGCCGCGGTGATCATCCTCTTCCAGTACCGTGCGTGCAATCCGTCCGAGCGAGTCAATTTTATAGGAATATCTTCCATTCTCATCGGCTGCATCAGCCAGATAAGTGTAGGATTCATTACCCCGGTAAGGGTTATAGTCGGCCACCTCCTGATGTGATGTGGAGCGATACACATCGAGTACCCACTCATTCACATTACCCGCCATATTATAAAGTCCGAAATCATTGGGCGGATAGGCGTCACCGGGTGCAGCCGTGGTGTAACCATCGTTCAAATCACCGGCAGTACCCATCATATCACCGCGTCCGCGACTGAAGTTGGCCAGAATCTGTCCCTGCGTTTTTCCCTTTTTCGTTTCGCGCAGGCGGTCACCCGTCCAGGGGTACATTCTGCCTTCAGAAACCAATCCGTTGGCATCTGCTTTCAAGCCATAAGCGGCAAACTCCCACTCTGCCTCGGTCGGCAAACGGAAATTGGGAAACATCAGTCCATCGCCCATTTGTGCTTTGCGGTTTTCACCAAAGGCGCCTTTTAGCGGTTTGGGGCCCGGTGCAGGATTGTAACTGCGCTGCAACTGATACTTTTCGGTGTTAAACACGAAGTTTTCTGCAATATCTTCATGGTTTTCCGCATCCTGTATATAGGAAAAATCGGGAGGTGCAATCACACCTGCTCTCACCAACACCAACTCATTGAGCCGGTCGGTGCGCCACTGACAATAATCCATCGCCTGCTCCCAGCTTACACCTACCACCGGGTAGTTGTTAAACGCCGGATGCGAATAATAACGATCGAAATAGGGCTCGTTATAGGTGAGCGGATCGACCGATTTATCAATATTGGGTTGAGCTTTTTGCACCAGCTTCGGAGCTGTTTCACCAAATACCACCTCCATCCAGTGGGTATATTCCCGCCACATCAGGTTGCTCACCTCGTACTGATCCATGTAAAAAGAGCCCACCGTTACGCGGCGCGACAAGTTGTTGCGCTGTGCCGTAACTAAGTCGGTTTTTTCACCCATCACAAAGGTTCCGCCCTCCACCATCACCATGCCGCCCGGGATTTCAGGTTTATAACCCTCCTGCGCAGCAAATCCTGATGACGCATAGCCATTACCGCCACTGAAGCGCTCGTTCTGGTAGGTCCAGCCGGTGGCTGTAGATACAGTTGAGCCCGCCGGCGGCCGTCCCTGACGGTTGGTCTGAGTCGGTGCACAGGCAAAAGCCACGGCCGCCACAAACAGCAGGGCAGCCCATTTAAGTTTTCCTCTAAAATCCATATAAAACTCTACTTTATAACGATTTATCTTCTTTTCTCCAATTTCCGTTTTTTTACGGGACAAGCCCAAAAAACGGGAGCAAACAAGTTTACTCTCTTACTTATAACTAAATTTCGTGCAAAAACGTATGTTTAAGACAATTTATTTTTATATTTGGTAAAAGAGTCTGAAAAAAGCGTTTATTTTCTTACTTTTGTAGATTAATAACGAGAAAAAGCGAAATATATTTTTTAAGCAGCATGGAATTCACCCCTTTTCAGCTTAATATACAGGGAGATTTGTTGGATTTGAGTTCGCCTCAAGTGATGGCGATCATCAATATTACACCCGACTC
>CAYPPC010000038.1:0-2034 GCA_964412435.1 uncultured Paludibacter sp. | reverse complement strand
GCCTGAGCACAGAAAAAGAGGTACTTCTCTCCGTTGAAAAAGCGCTTGAAGAGGGTGCCGCCATCATTGATGTGGGTGCCTACTCCACCCGCCCATCGGCAGATGAAGTTTCGGCAAAAGAGGAGTCTGAAAGACTCAAAAAGGCATTGAAAGCCATTCGGAACCATTTTCCGGAAGCTGTGATTTCAGTAGATACATTTCGGGCTGAAGTGGCCCGGAAAGCTGTTGAAACGATGGGCGCACAGATAATTAATGATATCAGCGGCGGCATGCTCGACCCGCAGATGTTTGAGACAGTGGCCGGCTTGCAGGTGCCTTATATCATGATGCATATGCGGGGCACCCCGAAAACTATGCAACAACTGACAGATTATGACCATCTGACCGCTGAAATTTTTGATTTTTTTGAAGAACGTACCGCCCGCCTGGTTGAAATGGGTGCTAAAGATATTATTATTGATCCCGGTTTTGGCTTTGCCAAAACACTGGAACAAAACTATGAGCTGCTGGCTAAAATGAGTTATTTTGAGGAGCTTGGATTTCCGTTGCTGCTGGGAGTTTCCCGCAAATCGATGATTTATCGTTTGCTGGACACCACCCCCGAAGAAGCACTCAACGGAACAACAGCTGTGCATATGCTGGGGCTGCTCAACGGTGCCTCCATTCTGCGGGTGCATGATGTGAAAGAGGCAGTGGAGGCGGTCAAAATTTTCAAGCAGTATCAAAACTCTCAAAAAGTGATCTGATATGATGGGTTTTAACATTAATGTCAAAGACATAATCGATATTGTTCTGACAGCCTTGCTGCTGTTTGGAATTTATCGTTTATTGAAACGTTCGGGCGCTGCCAACGTCTTCCTGGGCGTTATGACCTTTATTATCGTCTGGTTCCTGGTTTCTCAGGTACTTAAAATGGAGCTGCTCGGCAGCATTTTTGACGCCATTGTGAGCGTGGGAGCCTTTGCGCTGATTGTGCTTTTTCAAACCGAAATCAAACGGTTCTTTTCAAGGGTTGGCTCCCGGAAAAACTGGGGGATATTCAACTACCTGGCTCGTGTTTTCAAACAAAACAGTGCAGTGCAGGAAGGTACGGACTATGACCTGATTCAGGTGGTGCTGGCTTGCCGCAGCATGTCTAAAACTGCCACCGGCGGCCTGATAGTGCTCACCCGAGAAAATGATCTTGACTTCTTTATTCAGACCGGCGAAATGGTGGACGCCCGCATCAGCTCACGTCTGATTGAAAATATTTTCTTTAAAAACAGTCCGCTGCACGACGGTGCACTCATTGTTTCAAACAGAAAACTAAGAGCCGCAGCCTGCATTTTGCCGGTTTCCAACAATCAGAATATTCCGAAAAGACTGGGACTGCGACACCGCTCGGCCCTTGGTATTTCAGAGCAGTCGGATGCCATTGCCATCGCCATTTCTGAAGAGACCGGACAAATCTCCTGGGCTGTAAACGGTCGGCTCACACTCAATGTGAAACCGGAAGAGCTGGAGCATTTCCTCTCCCAAGAGCTTAAAAGTAATCAATAACTATTTCAATATGCGTCATCCGATCTCCCTCGTTTTCATGCTGATCTTACTCCCTCTCTTTCTTGTAAAAGGAGAAGAGAGCAGCCGCACAATTCCAATATTTGACCATCAGAATATTCACTTCAATCCGGAGCTGATACCCGATGGATTCAATGAAAACGGAGGTGTTATACAGCTGGCTAACGGACGGATAGTCCTCCGGAAAGCAGATCTGCCCCTGCTGAAACGCAACACAGCAATTAATCTGAAAGTAAGTGTGCAATCCAACGGTGACCGCTGGGATAAATCGGGTTCCTGCTTTGTAGTTCCGAAGCAGTCGGTGATCAATATGATGACTATTGCACAGGGCCGGGCTGCCTACCCCGAAATTGATGAGACTAAACTTGAAAATCTTAAAGGGGTGCTTGCCGGCACGGACTACTACCCCACTGTGGAGCTGATGCGATTTATGACCCCTTTCGGTGTTGGCTTCTACAGCCAATCTGACAATGAGCT
>CAYPPC010000037.1:6177-15990 GCA_964412435.1 uncultured Paludibacter sp. | reverse complement strand
ACCTTAATGAATTCTATAAAAGTAGCCGGATATGAGCCTGTCTTTATTGATGTAAATGATGATTTTAAATTGGATTTGGATGATCTGAAAAAGAAAACAAATGAAATTTCTGCTTTAGTTGTAACTCATCTTTTTGGAATACCCAATGATATTATGGCAATTAAAGAAATCATAAGTAATTTGCCTGTTATTGAGGATTGTGCACATGCGTATTTGTCAAAGGACTATTCTGGTGAATTATTAGGTAACCAAGGAGAGATTGCGGTTTTCTCAATTGGACAGGGGAAGTTTCCTTCAATTGGTAACGGAGGAATATTGAAAGTTAATAATTTGTCTTATACCAGTAGACTACTACAGGAACTGGAAGGTGTGCCGAAGACGACAATCAAAAGCGACTTTAAAGATCTTGCAGATTGTTTAGTGAAATCAGTACTTCACAATCCGCTTTTATACCGTATTGTTTATCTGTTAAAAAAAAGAAGTCGTACTAATAATCTTATTTCATCAGCTAATAAGCATATTGAAAGAAAGATTTCTCCGGCTGTTTATTACCGTTATTTCAGAGAAAAGAAAAAATTTAATCAATATTTGTTGAAACAGCAAGATAACACCAGAAAAGTACTTGCTGTAATTAAGGATAAAGATGATTTCTATGTTCCAAATATTGATACTGAAAATAATAACTGTTTTATGTTACCGGTAATATGCAATAACAGAAATAAAATATCTAGTTATTTTATTAAGCGTGGCGTAGAAGTTTCGCCCCATTTTTCACACTCTATAGATTGGGGCAAGTTGTTTGGGTATCAACCGGGAAAGGCTATTAATGCAGAGAAATTATCAAATACCATGTTGGTAATTCCGATTCATTATAGGCTTAAACAAAAACATATTACTAAAATAATTAAGTTAATTAATAAGCTAAAGTAAATGATTAGTCACTAGATTGTTACAGATATGCGAAAATTATGGGTAAAATTAAATAAGCAAATTGCCAAAAGAGGTTTAACTGGGAAAATCAGGAAAGCTGCTTTCAGGAATCTTGGTAATGTAATTGAAGAAAATGTTTATTTTGGAGAAGATAGTATGCTAATTACAGAAACAGGTTATTATCCAAAAGTTATCATCAAAGAGCGTGCTTCAATTAGTCCAAGAGTAACTTTTGTTTTGGCTTCAGGTTCCAATAATTCACGAATAAGAAATAAGAAACCTTTGATTTATGGTGATATAGTAATTGAAAAAGACGCCTGGATAGGAACTGGTGTTATAATTTACCCAAACGTAACTATTGGTGAGTGTGCTATTGTAGCATCAGGTTCGGTTGTATCAAAAGACGTACCGCCATTTACTTTAGTGGGTGGCGTTCCGGCGAAATATATTAAAGAAATTGAAGTTTAGAAATGAAAGTACTTTTTCAATTAAATCATCCTGCGCATTATCACCTTTTTAGAAATACAATTCAAAGCCTAAAAAACAGAGGACATCAGGTGTATATTTTGGCAAGGGAAAAGGATATCTTAAAGGATTTGTTAGTAACAGAGAGTTACACTATGCTAAACACACCAAAGGGAAAGACAATTGTTGGGAAAATTGCTAAGATGAATGTTGCAAAGCGGGAAGTTTTAGAATATGTGAGTAAATTAAGTCCAGACTTAGTAGTAGGTACAGGTACATTTGGATATATTACTTCTAAATTAAAAATTCCAACAATTTTTTTCGCAGAGGATGATGTAACTCTTAATATCCCAATATTCTTAACAGCAACAACTTGTTATCCGTTTTTTTCAGAGATTCTTTCACCAATTGGATGTAATAACTCAATTTGGAATAAGAAAACCACATTTTATAGTGGATATCAAAAATTAGCATATTTGCATCCCAATCAATTTACACCGGATAAAAATATTGTAAATCAATATTTTTCAAAAGAAAAACCATATTTTCTACTACGTTTCGCTGAGCTTAATGCATATCATGACATTAATGTTAAAGGTATTAACACCGAAATTGCTCAAAAGCTTATTGATTTACTCGCAGAGCATGGCAATGTATATATTACTTCTGAGCGTGAACTGGAACCGCAGTTTGAAAAGTATAGATTGAATATAAATCCTTTGGACGTTCATCATATTATGGCTTTCTCAAAACTATATATTGGAGATAGTCAAAGTATGGCGGTTGAGGCGACTATGCTGGGTGTACCTTCTGTTCGTTTCAATGATTTTGCAGGAAGAATTAGTGTTTTGGAAGAGCTGGAACATAAATACAAACTTACTTTTGGGATAAAAACATCTGAACCCGATAAGCTTTACAATACTGTGGAGTCTCTTCTCAATACACCTCACCTAAAAGAGACTTTTCAGAAACGAAGGCAAAAAATGCTTAATGATAAAATTGATGTGAGTGCTTTCTATACCTGGTTTATCGAAAACTATCCGGAAAGTGCTCAAATAATGAAAGAAAATCCTGACTATCAATATAACTTCAAATGACCGACTTCACCCCACAACATTACAAATCCCTGTTGGAAGCACTGCTTAAGGCAGGTTTTCAGTTTTTGACCTTTGAGCAGTACTGCCGGGAAAAGCCAAAGCAAAAGTTTTGTATTCTGCGGCATGATGTGGATAAGAAGCCTGCACTATCCTTGGGCTTGGCAAAGATAGAGGCTGCGTTGGGAATTGAGGCAACATATTACTTCCGCATTGTGCCGGAAAGCAACCAGCCGGAGTTTATTGAGGAGATAGCTAAGTTAGGGCATGAGATTGCGTATCATTACGAAGATTTATCGCTGACTAAAGGGGATGTGGATAAAGCGCATCAATCGTACAGGGAAAATCTGGAGTATTTTCGCAGTTATTACCCGGTTAAAACAATTTCCATGCATGGCAGCCCGGCCGGTAAATATGACAATCGCGATGTGTGGAAGAAGTTTAACTATCGGGATTATGGTATTATCGGTGAGCCCTATTTTGATTTTATTGATAGCAAGGTGAACAATGTCGATGGCAACCGTTTCTATTTTACCGATACCGGCGGTATGTGGGATGGCGACAGATATAATGTGCGTGACAAGGCAATTGCAGAGAGTGGTTCACCCAAAGTAACTGTACATACCACGCAGGAACTGATTGACTTTTTGGTTAACAGTGACAATATAGAAGGGGTGATGATCAATACCCATCCGCAACGCTGGACCGACAGCCGGGTGGAGTGGTGGATGGAACGGATTACTCAGAAACTCAAAAACAGAGTTAAAGCATTTCTTGTAAAGAGAAATTCTTAAGAATTTGTGAGCATCTCTTCAAAAACCTTCCAGAGTATATCATTTTTAGGAGTGGGCGCAGTGATGTCAATGTGCTCACCGGAAACAGGGTGCGTAAAGCTGATGGAGCGTGCATGCAGACTGATTCCTTTGTCCGGATTGGAGCGCGGAGCACCATATTTGAGGTCTCCTTTAATGGGGGAGCCAATGGCGGCAAGCTGACAGCGGATCTGATGGTGCCTTCCGGTCTCGAGTTTCACCTCAAGCAGATAATAACGGTCAGATTCGCCAATCAGGCGATAGCTTAAACTTGCTTTTTTTGCATCTTTCACCTCCTTATTGTGGGCGTAGGATTTGTTCTGCTTCTGATTCTTTTTGAGGTAATGAACCAGACGCGCCTCCGGTTGCTCCGGACGGTTTTGTACAATGGCCCAGTAGGTTTTATCCACCACATCGTCCCTGAACATTTTATTCAGCCTGCTCAGTGCCTTTCCCGTACGGGCAAAAAGCACCACACCACTGACAGGGCGATCCAGGCGGTGAGTCACCCCCAGAAAGACATTACCGGGCTTGTTATACTTCTCTTTGAGGTAAGCTTTTACCTTCTCCGGAAGCGGCGTGTCACCCGTTTTGTCGCCCTGCACAATATCAGAAACTGACTTGTTAACTGCGATGATATGGTTGTCTTCGTAAAGAATTTCCATGACCTATCCTCTCTGTCTCACTGCTTCGTAAATCAGTACGCCCGCCGCCACAGAAACATTCAATGATTCAATTTTTCCCAGAATGGGAATGGAGACGCGGTCTGAGCAGAGCTCCAGATTTTCTGGAGCAATGCCTTCCTCTTCGGACCCCATCACGATAGCAACAGGTTCTTTGTAAGAAATTTCTGTGTAGTTTTTACTTGCTTTCTCTGTGGCTGCAACCAGTTTTAGTCCTGAGTCGGACAAAAAACGAAGTGCTTCGGTAACAGTCTCTTCGCGGCAAACAGGGATATTCATCAGAGCGCCGGCAGATGTTTTCACAGCATCGGCATTGATGGCTGCACCGCCGCGTTTGGGTATCACAATGGCGTCAACTCCGGCACACTCAGAGGTGCGGGCTATGGCGCCAAAATTACGAACGTCCGTTACACCGTCGAGTACAAGTATAAAGGGCTGTTTACCGGATTCATACAGAAAGGGAATGATATGTTCCAGACGTTGAAAACGAACCGGAGAAATAAAAGCAATCACCCCCTGGTGGTTTTTAGATGTGAGCAGATTCAATCGCTCCACCGGTACCTTTTGAATGGGTACCGGGCGACCGTCAAGCTCGTCGTAGAGTGATTTGGAGAGTTCATTGCGCATATCGCGGCGTATCATAATTTTTTCAAACTCTTTGCCGGCTTGTAAAGCCTCAATCACTGCCCTTGTACCAAAAATCATCTCTTTTTCGGGACGACGTCTTTCTTTAAACTGTTTTCTTCTTTCCATATCGGGTGCCTTTCGGTCTCTGTTTAGTTCCTGTTAAATCTATTTTCTTCTATCTCTGTTTGTGTTGAAAAGTCTGGCAATTTCGCGGGGCAGCGGTGATTCGAACCGAAGGAGCTTGCCGGTTTGCGGATGTGTAAACTCAAGCACTGATGCGTGCAGCGCCAGTCGGTTGAATGTCTCGGTGGCTCCATATTTGCGATCGCCCAGAATGGGATGGCCTATATCTTCCATATGAACTCGAATCTGGTTTTTGCGACCGGTTACCAGTTCCACCTCCAGCAGTGAGTGACTATTGGTGGTTTGCAAAACATGGTAACGCGTGATGGCATGCTTTCCGCCATTGTCGTGCCTGCTTGATATAGCTTTCAGTTTAATCGGATCTTCAATCAGCCAGGAGCTAATCTCACCATGTTCCTTTTCTACTTTTCCTTCAACGGCTGCCAGGTAGGTGCGGCGTGTCACCAGCTCGTGCCAGTGATTGCGCAACATATGCTGCAAATCCCGGTTTTTAGAAAAAAGTAATACCCCCGAGGTGAATTTATCGAGTCGGTGTACAGTGTATATCTTATTGGCAGGCGAGGACTTTTTTACATAATTCTTCAGTACGGAGAAAGCAGTAATGTCACGTCCTGTACCCACTGTAACAGAGAGCAATCCCTCTTTTTTGTCAACAACAATAAAGTCATTGTCTTCATAAATGACCCGAAGCATCGGATGGTTCAGTTCCACATTGCCGCGGCCTCTGTTGATGGTGACCTCATCACCCGGTTTCAGTGGAAACCTGAAATGGGTTTCAATTTTGTCATTCACAGAAACTTGTCTGTACGACAAAAGTGACTTCACCGAACTGCGACTCATTCCACCCATTCTGTTGAGTAAAAACTCCATCAGAAATCCCTCTTTATTGACGGATAGGCGGGTAATTTTCTCTGTTTTGTTATATTGATTTCTTCGACTCATATTCTGTTAACTAAATTTTCTTTTTTGAAGTTTTATTTTTAGCTTCGCTGACTTTTACCGGATCACAATTGACTACAGTGAAGTGATATACCGGCTGACGACGCTCCCGAACGACCAGTAAACGGCACTGCTCGCGCAGGTCAAGCATGGTCTCTCTCAGCGCTTCAGCGGCCTGATAGCTATGTTCTGGTTCTCCACTATCCACATTGTAAAACTCTCTGTATGTAATATCAATGGTGGTACCAAAATAGTGTGCCGACTCTGTACTTGCATTGCGGTTGCGCCGCATCAGCTGATTTTGAAACTCAACCGTACGCAGCACCGATGTAACTATTACCCGATAATTTCCCGCATTTTTCTCTCTCATCTTCTCCTGAAAAGTGATGCCGATGGTGTTAAGCAGATCGGCAGTTTCCGGAGTGCAGTAAGGGTAGGAGTGTGTCAGTTTTTTTATATGATAAAGTGGATTGTCCTTAATTCTTACCAGAACCATCTCTTTGGCTAAACGGGCACTATCATTAATAAACTCTTCATTGGTTTCATAGGCCGGAATTCCATTCAAACGTGCATGTTCATTCTGAATTTCATTCAAATCATTGATCTTTCTGAGCGGCTCAATGCCGGCTGTGGCATACAAAGACCTGTCACACTCAATAATCGAATGAATTGCAGCCGACTCTTGCTTTATGTTTGGTTTTTTGGGAATAATTAAAAACCCGGCTCCTGCTATTAAAGCGAAGAGAATCAGTTTTCTGTATGCGAATAAAAATTGTTTTAGAAATTGAAATATTTTAGCTGCCGGCATGTTTCAAAGATATTCTTGCAAAATTACTGCTTTAGGCTGATTATTCCTATTAATCAGGCTGTTTTGAGTAAAGTTTTTTCAATGGAGCTGTGGTTTTAAGCAACGAGTAGTTCTTAATTTATCGTATTATCTAAAATATACATCGATATTATAGTCTCCCGGATTTTTGATTATGTCTGATTTTTAAATCTGTCACTAAATATCCCAAAGATTCTTAGTGGCTAAACTAAGTCAGGATATGATCAACGAGGTTTTGATAAAAATTTGCCGCAATCATCTGAGATGGTTGCGGCAAATCCTATCTTTTAGTTTAACTCCCGGGTTATTGATTAAACTCTTTTTTCAGTTGCTCTACCCAGGCAGCTACACGTTCTTTGTTCATCTTGGCCTGATTTTCGTAATCGATGGCCAGCCCGCAGAATGTATCGCCGCGTTTAGCCTGTGAATTGTTGAAATTGTAACCTTCTGTCGAAGTGAAACCAACAATTTCAGCACCTAAGTGCTCCATCACATTGGCCAGCAGGCCAATTCCGTCCACAAAGTTATCAGGATAATTTTTCTGGTCACCTAAACCGTAGATAGCTACTTTTTTCCCTTTGAAACCTAAGGTTTTTACTTTAGGAATAATTTCGCTCCAGTGGTCGGGCATTTCGCCATCGAACCAGGTGGCCAAACCAAAAATCATATTATCATATCTTTTGAAGTCATCGCCCCAGGCTTCATCCAGGTTGACAGCCTCAATTTCGTCCTTATTGAACTCCTTCAAAAGTTTTTCGGCTACCTGTGATGTCTTCACAGTCTCTTTGCTATAAAATAAACCAATTTTTTTCATGTTTTGTTTTTTTCAAAAAATTATTAATAGGCTATTAAATCTTTTGCCGCATCGTAAATACGCTTCACGTCAGGCAAAATAGCTTTTTCCAAAATACGATTGAAACCAACCGGTGTAAATGTTGATCCTACGCGCTGAATAGGTGCATCGAGCAGGGTGAAAGCGTCTTCGCTGATAGCAGCTGCAATTTCACCACCAAATCCGCCAAACACTTTATCTTCATGAACAACCAGTGCTTTACCGGTTTTTTTGATCGACTCAAAAATAGTCTCTTTGTCCAGAGGCAGAATTGAACGGATATCAATAACCTCCACAGATTTGCCCTCTTTGGCCAGCTCCGCTGCCGCCTGAAGACTGAAATGCGTGGTGTTACCATATGTAATCAGAGTCAGATCGCTACCTTCACGACGGATACGGGCTTTTCCAAACGGAACTTCAAAGTCATCCGGCACGATGGTTGCTGATTCTGTGGCGTTATAAAGCGCTTTCGGCTCCATAAACACTACGAGTCCTTCTGTACGCATTGCGGTACGCAGCAGACCTGCAGCATCATCAGCAAATGAGGGATAAACAATACGTGCTCCGGGAATACCGGCAATATTACCTTCGAGGTTTTGTGAGTGGTAGAGTCCACCGCCGATGTAACCGCCCGAAGCGAGTCGGATCAGTACGTTGGGGTTGAATGCACCGTTGCTGCGCCAGTATTCGTGGGTCAATTCCACGTAGGCATTCATTGCAGGCCAGAAGTAGTCTGCAAATTCAGCTCCTTCAATCACGACTTTAATTTTCTTGTCGTAGCGGCTCATACCGTTGGCAGTACCTACGATATACTCTTCGGCTATCGGACCATTAAAAATGCGGTCGGGACCAAACTCCTGCTGCATTCCTTTGGTTACGTTAAATACGCCACCTTTATCTTTGTTGGCAACGTCTTGTCCCCACAGGAAAGTGTCAGGATTATGACGGAATTCTGCTTTCAAAGTTTCGTTGATAGCAGTAACCAGATTTTTCTTTTCACCTTCGGTCTGGTTGTGTGTTCCGTCTTTATATTTTTTGGGCTCGTATGCATCAGCCACCACAAAGTCGTGAATACTTTCAGGAGTGGGGTCGGGCATAGCAATAACTTTGCGGTTTGCCTCCTGCAGACGTTTTTTGGCGGCTGCATCCATTTCATTCAGCTCCTCTTCTGTGAAGTGTTTGTAACGAATCAGCATGCGGCGGAACAGGTGCATCGGGTCCGCTTTTTTCACATAAGCCAGCTCTTGCTTATCGCGGTAGAGCGTATGTTCGTCAGAGTTGGAGTGTGAGTGAATGCGCACACAGTTAGCCTGAACGATTACCGGCGCCGAGTTGGCAATGGCCCACTCTTTGGCTTCAGCCATGGCGTTCATAGAATCAAAAACGTCACGACCATTACAGTGAATTACTTTCAGGTTTTTCAGGCCTTTGAAGTTGTCGGCAGCTTTGCGGTTGAGGGTCTGGTCTTTTTTCGGAACTGAAATTCCGTAACCATTATCCTGGAACACAAAAATTACCGGCAGTCCTTCGTTGCTGGCACCGTTGATTGCTTCATAAACATAACCTTCGGATGCGCTTGACTCACCGTGGCTGGTAATAACAACACCTTTTTCTTTATAATACTTCATGGCGCGGGCTGTACCCACAGCGTGCACGTCGTGTGAAGCAACTACAGAAGAGTGTGTTTCAATGCGCCACTCGCGCTTGGCAAAGTGATTGGACATATGGCGACCACCACTGGCCAGGTCATCAGCTTTCGAAATACCGTTCATAATGATCTCTTCCGGTGTCAGACCGGCAGCCATTACAGACAGCATATCGCGGTAGTAGGGGTAGAAGAAATCCGTTTTGCGATCGAAAATTTGTCCGATAGCCAGCTGAATCCCATCATGACCTGCGTAAGGCGCGTGATAAGACCAACCCAGCGACTGAATCAGGTAAACCGGGGCGCGCTCATCGATAGCCCTTCCTACAGCCATCAATTCATACCACTTCTTTAATGTTTTTTTATCCGTGGTTAAAATATCATATTTCTTTTGTTTCTTCATCTTTATTTTTTTATTCTGACCAGTTTTCTAAATAGTTAGCAATTCGCAGCAGGAACTCACCTCCTACAGCACCGTTAATAAGTCGGTGGTCGTAAGATAATGAGAGATACATTTTGTGACGGATAGCAATTACGTCTCCTTCAGGAGTACTCATAACTGCAGGTTTCTTCTCAATATATCCAACTCCGAGAATAGCAACCTCAGGCTGGTTGATAATAGGTGTTCCGAACAGGTTTTTGAAAGTACCAAAGTTAGTAATGGTAAATGTGCCGCCTGTAATATCATCCATCCCGAGCGAGTTGTTACGTGCACGGGTTGACAAATCATTTACTGAGTGAGCCAGACCGCTCAGGTTCAGTTTGTCGGCATTTTTAATAACCGGTACAATCAGGTTCTCATCTTCCAGAGCCACT
>CAYPPC010000037.1:3769-6167 GCA_964412435.1 uncultured Paludibacter sp. | reverse complement strand
GCCGGTGAAGGCCTTCACCACCTTCTGCCCCAGCAGGCTGTCCTCAATGGAAGCGTTCAGTTTCGGGAACTCTTTCAGTGCTTTGGTTGAAGCTTCGATAATAGCCGGCATATAGGTCAGGTTGATACCTTCCTGCTGTTTGAAGCTGTCTTTGTTTTTCTTTCTCCAGTTCACCAGTTTGGTAACGTCCACTTCTACAACGGTGGTTACGTGTGGTGATGTCTGAGTTGACTGAAGCATGCGGTCTGCAATGATTTTGCCAACAGCATCCATCTCTTTTACAATCTGGTCGCTTCCGCCGAAATCTACTTTCGGTGCAGCTGAAGCAGCAGGAGCAGATGCAGCAGCGGGTGCAGCGGCAGGCGCAGCAGGTGCTGTTCTTTCAGCTCTTGGAGTGCTCATAGCCGGTACAGGTCTGTTTTCGATATAAGCCGTGATGTCTTTTTTGGTCAAACGGCCATTGTAACCGGTTCCGGGAATGCTGGCAAGATCTTCATCGGAGATTTTTGCCTGTTTGGCCAGTTGCTGTACTACGGGTGAGTACCAGCGGGTATCTTCCTGAGGAGCTTCAGCAGCCGGAGCAGCTTTTTCCTCTACAACTGTTTCAGCCGGTGCTTCTGCCGCAGCTGTTTTTTCAACCGGAGCTTCAGCCGCTGAGCTTTCTACAACAGCGCCTTCACCGGACATGTCGATTACCATCACGGTGAGTCCCACATCCACAGTGTCGCCTTCCTGATGAAGCATTTCAACAATTTTACCAGCTACAACCGAGGGAACTTCTGCGCTCACTTTAGCAGTTGTAACTTCAAAAAGAACCTGATCCTCTTCAACCAGGTCACCAAGTTTCACATTCATGCTAACAATTGTGCCTTCTGTGATACTTTCGCCGAGTTTCGGCATTTTGATTTCAAATTTTGACATATATTCTCTGTTTTATTGTTTTTGTTTCACTAAGCTTATAACAATCTTTTACTTGTAAAGTTTCTGTTAAGTTAAATTTTAAAGATATTTATATCTTCCCTCTCTAATCCACGTTTCGTTGTTGTATTTCGTAGTTTTTTGATGCTCTATCCATTTCAAATTATCAGCTGAAAGCTCGATTTTCTTTGAGTTTGAATTTGTGAAAAATTTCAAAATATCCTTTTTGAAATCCAACAAAGTGTAACCTTCTTTAAAATGATCCTGTAAGTTGGTTACCGGACTTCTTACAGACTTGACGTGCTTCACTCCGATATCAATATTCTCATCGCCTTGCAGTGATTGCTCCAGATGCTCCAGATTGGAGTTGAAAAGCAGCGTGGCGTGATATATTGATTTGGTGCTGCGGATATGCTGCGAACTACCCGATATCTTCAGCTCGTCAATAAAAATGCCCCTTCTTTCGTTGGTGGTAGGGCTGAGACCCTTGCTGCTCAGAAAATCCATGATTCTTTGATTGTAATGGTCAAAATCAAAAAAATTATCTGAACGGATAAAAGAGAGATTGACATTTCCCAGATCCTGGTAAACAGCTCCGCCACCCGAAAACCTCCTCACCACCCGGATGTCGTTTTCTGCAGCATAACCGGCATCGGTTTCAGCCTCGAGTAGCTGGTTTTTTCCTACTATAACAGAAGTATCATTCTGCCACAGATGAAACACCGGTTCGTCATAGTGCAAAAAGAGAAACTCTTCAACTGCCATGTTGAAGTAGGGATCGGTGTAAGGGTTTTCGAAATAGAACTGCATGGGCCGGGAAAAAAGATGTCAGGTTTAATTCAAAACCTGACATCTGCTTATATAATATTTTAGATATATAAAACTTCGTGGATAATTTCCGCCACAGTCGGGTGCGGGAAAATAATCTTCTTAAAGTCATTGATGCTGTATCCCTCTTCGATAGCTACAGTTGCAGTAGCGATAATTTCAGAAGCCGGATTACCCAACATATGACATCCGATAATTTTTTCGTTCATATCGGTTACGATTTTGCAAACACCATTGCCGCCTTCGTTTTCAGCCACGAAACGACCGGAGTAGGCCATAGGCAGTTTGAACACGAGATGCTCAACACCCTGCGCCTTCAGTTCCTCTTCTGTTTTACCTACGCTGGCAATTTCAGGGTTGGTATAAACTACACCCGGGTTGGCATCATAGCTCATCGGATCGTTGTGTCCGAGGATATGATTGAGTGCCACGGTGCTTTCACGCGAAGCGGTGTGAGCCAGCATGTGAGAACCGGTAACGTCACCACAGGCGTACACGCGCGGGTGATTGGTTTGCATATATTCGTTTACCTGGATACCATTGCGAAGAGTCTCGATGTTAAGCGACTCCAGGCCGATACCTTTTGTGTTGGCCACTCGACCTGTGCTTACAAGCACTCTGTCAGCTGCAATAGTCATGGTTTCACCATCTT
>CAYPPC010000037.1:0-3759 GCA_964412435.1 uncultured Paludibacter sp. | reverse complement strand
AATCAACTCCGCGCTTGGCATAGTCGGCGCGCAGCATAGCTGAAAGTTCTTTATCCATATTGCCCAGAATTTCAGGAAGCATTTCAATCACGCTCACTTTCACTCCGAGGCTGTTGAAGAGTGATGCAAACTCCATTCCGATAACGCCACCGCCAATAATAGCCAGGTTCTCGGGAAGTTCTTTCACATCCAGTGCTTCAGTAGAAGTCCAGTAATCAACTCCGGAAAGTCCTTTGATAGGCGGAACAAAGCTTTCGGAACCTGTGGCTATAATTACATAGCTCACTTCATAGGTCTCTTCGCCTGCTTTAATGGTGATCAGGTCGCCCTGCTCGCCGGTCAGTTCAGCTGCATTCTCAACAACAGTTACTGAGGCTGCCTGCATTTTCATTTTCACACCGGCAGTCAGTCTTTTAACTGTGCGGTTTTTGCGTGAAACAATCTTTTTCAGATCAAATGATGCATTTTCAGTCTCAAGAATACCATATTTCGACGCAGCTTTCGCATTGTCGAGCAGTTTGGCTGAATAAAGCATGGTTTTGGTGGGAATACATCCCACGTTGAGGCAAACGCCACCCAGGTTGCTTTTTTCGAAAAGTACTGTTTGCAGTCCATTGTGTGCCGCTCTTTCGGCTACGTTGTATCCGGCAGGTCCACCACCGATAATAGCAAGGTCAAATTTCATTTTGTCAAATTTTATTGATTTATTATTGATTTTGTTATGGATATCTCTCTATTGTCCGGATATATTATTGCAGCTTCGAGTCTGCATTTTTGTGTTTCTTTAATCGATTTACTAAGATACTGCTTTTTACCCGAATTATCATGCGAAAATAGTAATTTAATCTCTATATCTATGCATATTTGTGCCGGTTTTTGGACTTTCCGGTACCAATAAGATGATAAGTTTTATTTATAATTGTTTTTTTGACTTCTTCTTACTCTTCTTTTCTGATCGTTGAAGCGGAACTTTTCTCCGGGTAAAATTAAGCCGGCTTACACTTTTTAAGTGTACGTAATATCTTATATACTCAATATAAGATAACGTTTTAGAATGAAATTAGTTTTCAAAATGGCATGAAAAACAAAAGAGTAGCACATTTTTAATGAAAACAACTGAAAATTTATGGCATATTTCAGAAAAAATGAGTACTTTTGTGACGGATAATTTTAAAAAATTTAAATAAGTATGAAACCAACTTTATTCATCCTGGCAGCAGGAATGGGAAGCCGCTACGGTGGATTGAAACAACTTGACGGACTGGGTCCCAATGGTGAAACAATAATGGATTACTCTGTGTATGATGCCGTAAGGGCCGGTTTTGGGAAAATTGTTTTTGTAATCCGCGAATCTTTCGAGCAGGATTTCAAAGATATTGTACTGAAGAAATATGAAGATGTTATTCCGACTGAGGTAGTTTTCCAGGAGATTGGAAATGTGCCTGAAGGTATTAGTTACAATCCTGAACGCTCCAAACCATGGGGTACCAATCATGCTGTGATGATGGGGAAAGATGTGATTAAAGAGCCTTTTGCGGTGATTAACGCGGATGACTTCTATGGCAAAGAGTCGTTTGAAGTGATGGCAGAGTTCCTGCGCAGTGTAGCGGGTAAAGAGAATCAGTATGCCATGCTGGGGTATCACCTGAACAACACACTTTCAGAAAGTGGTTCGGTGGCTCGCGGTGTGTGTGAAGTGGATGCTGACAACAATCTCACCAATGTGGTAGAGAGAACTTCCATTATTCGCAAGGATGGTGTGATTGTATTCACAGATGAGGATGGTAAAGATTATCCGCTGGAAGAGAAAACACCGGTATCTATGAACTTCTGGGGTCTTACACCCGACTATTTTAACTATTCAGAAGAGCAGTTTGTAGATTTTATCAAAGAGCAGGGTGATAACCTCAAATCAGAGTTCTTTATTCCGTTAGTAGTAAATAATTTGATTGTGAGTGGAAAAGCAAGTTGTAAAGTGCTCGATACTTCTGCCAACTGGTTTGGTGTAACCTATGCCGAAGACCGCCCGGAGGTGGTTGAGAAGATTCAAAAACTGATTGAATCCGGCGTTTATCCCGAAAAACTATACAAATAGTGCGGGGCTGAGCTATCTTTAGAAAACAGACAAATTAAGAAAAAGATATATTATGGCTAAGATTTTAGTTACAGGCGGAACCGGCTACATTGGTTCGCACACCGTTGTTGAGTTACAGCAATCGGGTTATGAGGTGATTATTGTGGATAATCTCTCCAATTCTACTATCGAAGTGCTGGATGGAATAGAGAAAATTACGGGTATTCGCCCCGCATTTGAAAATATCGACTGTACTGATTATGTTAATATGGACCGGATGTTCGATAAGTATCCCGGCATTGAAGGAATTATCCATTTTGCTGCCAGCAAAGCGGTGGGTGAGTCCGTTGAAAATCCGCTGCTCTACTACCGGAACAACCTGGTGTCGCTGATGAATTTGCTGCAGCTGATGCCTGTTCATAAAGTAAATAATATTGTATTCTCTTCTTCATGTACCGTTTACGGACAGCCTGATGAGCTTCCCGTTACTGAAAAAGCCCCTATCAAAGTGGCGCTTTCTCCCTATGGAAATACCAAGCAGATCTGTGAAGAGATTATTCAGGACACCACCTATTCAGATAGTTTTTACAATGCTATCATTTTGCGCTACTTCAATCCGATTGGTGCACACCCCTCGGCTGAAATTGGTGAACTGCCCATTGGAGTACCCAACAATCTGGTTCCTTTTATTACGCAAACGGCAGCCGGAATCCGTAAGCAACTGCAGGTGTTTGGCGATGACTACAACACACCTGATGGTTCTGCCATCCGCGACTATATTAATGTAGTGGACCTGGCTAAAGCGCACGTGATTTCTGTGGAGCGCATGCTTACTAATAAGAGTAAGTCCAATATCGAAACCTTCAACCTGGGTACCGGACGCGGACTTTCTGTGCTGGAACTGGTTAACACTTTCGAAAAAGTGAATGGTGTGAAAGTTCCTTATAAGATTGTGGAGCGCCGCGAGGGAGATATTGAGCAGGTGTGGGCCGACCCCACTTTTGCCAACGAAGAGCTGGGCTGGAAAGCCGGGGAAACTGTTGAGGAAACACTCCGCAGTGCCTGGAAATGGGAACTGAATCTTGCGAAACGCAGAAAAGAAGAGGAGTAAGTAATTCTGTCAATAAACCCAATCACATGCCTTTGCGATTGGGTTTGTTGCTTTAATAGTTCCCGGAAAAACCAATTTGTTTTAGAAAAACTTTGAAGTGTTTCTGTAGTTGAATAGGTATATTTCACTATAAAACTGTTATATTAAAGCAGGAGCGATACTGCAGAAATTATTATTAAATTATTATTTATATGTCTATGTACCCTATTAAATTTCATCCCATTGTAAAAGATAAAATCTGGGGCGGTCAGCGCCTGGCACCTCTGTTTGGTAAAAATCAGGAAGGTTTGCCGAATATCGGCGAAAGCTGGGAGCTCTCAGCTGTATCCGGTGATTATTCGGTGGTGGCTAATGGACCTTTGGCTGGAAAGTCACTGCCGGAAGTGATTGAAATGTATAAAGAGCAGCTGCTTGGTACGAAAGTTTTTGCCGATACCGGTAAAGATTTTCCTTTGCTTTTCAAATTGATTGATGCCAACCAGGATCTTTCGATTCAAGTGCACCCGAATGATGAAATGGCCAAAAAGCGTCACGATTCTCTGGGTAAAACGGAGATGTGGTATGTGCTTGATGC
>CAYPPC010000036.1:0-16248 GCA_964412435.1 uncultured Paludibacter sp. | reverse complement strand
ACAATTGAGTTATTTCTTGATCGAAGGGATATTGCCTGTGTTGTAAAACTGCAAAGCAATAGGAATAGCCTCTTTCAAACGTGAAATACGCTTAGTATCTGAAGGGTGTGTGCTCATAAACTCCGGAACACTGCCACTTGAGCCTTGCGTCATTCTTTCCCAAAAGGGAATGGCCGCATTAGGATCATAACCAGCCATCGCCATAAAATAAAGTCCCAATTCATCTGCTTCTAACTCTTGCTTACGCGAAAATGGCAGCAAAACTCCGGCCTGGACTCCAATTCCATATACCGTGCTGACAGCTTGCTGAACACCTGCTGATTTTCCACCTACAGCTGCACCTAAAATTGCACTACCATACTCAGCAGCCATTTGCTGACTTACACGCTCCGCACTGTGTTTGGCGATTACGTGAGCCACCTCATGACCGAGCACAACGGCCAGACCTGTTTCATCTCTTGTAATCGGTAAAATGCCTTCATACACGGCAATTTTGCCACCCGGCATCGCAAAAGCATTAGCCTGGGTATCTGCAAACAGATTATATTCCCATTCAAAATACTGCAATTCGCTCTCCAAGCCGTTGGCTACTAAAAATTCTTCTACCGCCTTGGCTATTTTACTGCCAACCTTTTTAACAAGCGCTGTGTTTTGTGCATCTTTCGATAGCACTAATGTCGATTTCAATTCATTGTAAGATGCAAAGCTCATCTCGTTCAGCTGATTATCCGATACAAGGATCAACTGTTTTCTTCCGGTGAGGAGTACCGAAGAACAGGAGGAGAAAAGCACCAAAACTAACAGAAATGGTATTATTCTTTTCATATAGATTAAAAATTAAATGTGTATTAAGTAATATCTGATAAATAGTTTATCTTTGCAAATATAAGCTCTTTTGTTGGTACTACAATATTTATGCAAAAATTCTTTCTTTTTAGATATTGGAAGACACTTTTCCTTTTAGTTTTAATAGTAGTTCTTTCAACCGTATCCTTCAACTCCATTCCCCGGGTAGCCTCTTTTTCAATCAATGATAAGCTGGCTCACTTCGCACTTTATGCTGCGCTTGGGTTTGTAGTTGTTTGGGAGAGTGCCCGCGCTACGCCGAAACAAAAAAAGCAGCGATACCTGCTCCTTCTTTTCTTTCTTATCCTTGCTTTTTTTGGTGGGGTGATAGAGATTGTGCAGGAGAAATTTCTAAGGTCACGCTCGGGTGAACTGCTCGATTGGCTGGCTGACATATTGGGATTGCTTGCCGGCTTTGGTTTGGGTAAGCTTATTTTTAGAAATAAATGATTCCGGTACTCAGATAAATTTTATGAAAATGAATGATGAACTTCTGAAATATCAAATTGGGATTACACTGCTCAAAGGAATCGGCCCTACTTTAGCTAAAAACCTGATTGCTTATTTAGGTAGTGTAGAGGCTGTTTTTAAAGAGAAAAAGCAGAACCTGGCAAAAATACCGGGTATTGGCACAGTGCTTTCCGAAGAGATTGTGGCGCAGGATGTGCTGCAACGGGCCGAGCAGGAGGTGGAGTTTGTCAGAAAAAATAAACTGAATGCTCTCTTTTATACCGATAAAGCTTATCCTTACCGGCTGAAGGAGTGTGCCGACTCGCCGGTTATCATCTATTACAAAGGCAATCAAAACCTGAATGATGGCAAGTTTGTATCTGTTGTGGGTACGCGCAAAGCTACAGAGGGAGGTCGGGAAATTTGCAAAAAATTAGTGACAGACCTGGCGTTAAAAGTTCCCAATCTGGTTATCGTAAGTGGATTAGCTTATGGTATAGATATTTGCTCACACAGAGCTGCGCTCGATGCCGGTGTGCCAACCATTGCGGCATTGGCTCACGGGCTGGACCGGATTTATCCCGGAGCACACCGGGGCACTGCGATTAAGATGCTCGGGCAGGGTGGCCTTATCACTGATTTTATGAGTGAAACCAATCCTGACCGGCAGAACTTTGTGCAACGCAACCGGATTATTGCCGGAATGAGCGATGCGCTGATTGTAGTGGAATCAGCAGCACGAGGCGGGGCATTGATAAGCGCTGAGATGGCTTTTGATTATAACCGCGATGTGTTTGCTGTTCCCGGTCGCCCGGATGACACCTTATCTGTTGGCTGCAACCGCCTGATTAAGCAAAACAAAGCTGCCCTGATCGAATCAGCAGATGATGTTATTCGTTTTATGAACTGGGAGACTAAGAAAAAGCATGCCGGCCATGTTCAGACTATATTATTTGAAGATTTGAGCGATGAAGAGCAGATGATTATGGCTGCCATTCGCCGGGAAGAGGAAGGAATCAATGTTAATGAACTAACTGTAGCCCTTAATTTGCCCTTTAGTAAACTCTCCTCCCGCCTGCTTGAAATGGAGTTCAAGGGGCTGGTTAAATGCCTTCCGGGTGGTATGTATAGGGTGGTGAAGTAGGCTAAAGGGAGATTTAGTATACCAATTAACAGAAAACATTGGAATCTATTCCAAAAATATTCAAAATATCTTCTTCGCTTGGAGTTGACTCCAAGTGTTTGTGCTTGCAAAAGCGAAATCAACATTTAAGTTTCATAGATACACAAATAATTATTTTGATATCAAATATCCTGCCTACTGCAAATGGAGTTCAAGGGGCTGGTCAAATGCCTTCCGGCTGGAATGTATAGGATGGTGAAGTAGGCCGGCGCACTCAATTACACATTTATTCATTATTTAAAAGCAACAAGGCTGTCCAAAAACGGACAGCCTTGTTTTATTCAGAACAGTAGAACTGTTCTTGTTATCTCTTACCAACCCGGATTTTGCTGATCTCTCAGGTTCGGATTAATGGTAATATCGTTGGCTGGTAATCCCCATACAAACTTGTTGTCGTTAGCAGGAACAGACTTATAGAAGTAGTCAGTACCCGGAGTCAACAGGTCAGTGTTTTGTGGATTAGCTCTTGTAAAGCCTTCACCCCAACGTTTGAAGTCAAACAGTCTGAAACCTTCAAAGGCGAGCTCTCTGAGACGCTCTTCTTTGATTTCATCCATCAGAGCAGCACCAGAAGCAGTTACTGCAGCCAGTCCGCGGGCAGTTCTCAGTGCGTTCAACGCAGTCAGAGCACCAGTCTCATCAGGAGTTGTTTTGCTTGCAGCAGCTTCAGCAGCGATCAGGTACATTTCTGCAACTCTGAATACTTTAGGAGCATGCTGGTAGTTGGTATTAGCACCTGTAAAGAGTGCAGGATTACCTTTATATTTAGTAACTAAATAGATTCCGCTATAGTCGAAACCTTGAATATCAACTGTGAATGAGTTGTCAAAGTAAGCAGCTTTGCGAATATCCGCGTTGTCATACAGGTCAACGATTCCCTGAGTAGGAACAAAGTCCGGTTTGTATTTACCGGTAGCGGCATTGAATCCCAGATAGATACTATTGGCAGCACCCAGCTCAGATGGTTTGTCTACATAAGACTGGAAAATAACCTCATCAGAGTTGTCATTTACCCAAAGTTCTGTCATACCTGCTGCAGTATCTTCAATCAGGCTGTTGGCAGCTGTGTATGCGCCTGCCCAATCTTGCATGTAAAGCTTAACTCTCGCTTCCAGAGCAGTAAGAACATCTTTGTTAATCACATTGGAAGCAGGTGTACCGGGAACACTGGCCAGCAAAGGCTTAGCTTTTGCGATGTCGTCTAAAACTTGTGCGTATACAGCTTCAAGCGTAGCGCGTGCAGGCTTAGCATTTACGTCAAACTCAAGTACCAGCGGAACAGAAAGATCAGTAGCAGCTGTGCTTGGATTGTAAGCTTTTGACCATCTCAGAGCCAATTCGTTGTAGTAGAATGCTCTCAGGAAGTGAGCATTACCCAAAATTTCATTCACTCTTTGCTTATCAGCAGCTTCTTCAAGATCATCGTGAAGAGCAGGCAGAGCTTCAATAAGGAAGTTGACATTCTTCAACGAAAAGTAGTAACCTTGCCATACGTCACGAATTGTGTAATCGTCTGCAGTAAAACGAGTCCATGCGTGAGGAGCACCGTTTCTGTTACCATAGTCAAGAGATGCGTTCAGCAGATCTACCTGTACATCTTGTGAGAATGTGAATAGTCCGTACTGATTTCCTCTAAAGTGATTCATGAGACCGTTGTTCCAGTTCTCAGCGTCTTCAATAGACTGAAGTGATTGCTCTCTGGCGATGTTATCGAACGGGAATCTGTCCAGATCACAGGACGTCATCGAACCGATGATAAGCACAAGAGCTAAAAGTTTAATATATTTTTTCATAATGACTTTATATCTTTTTAATTTGTTTATTCTTAGAATGACAATTCAAATCCAATTGACATTTGCTTGGTATTCGGGTTAACACCTAAAGTCAGGTTGCTGTCAACCTCGGGGTCCGGACCTGTAAACTTAGTAACTGTAAGCAGGTTACGACCTGTTGCAAATACTTTAGCATCTGTGAAGAATTGAGTTTTGTTAATCCAGTTTTTCGGAACAACATAACCAATAGTCAGGTTTTTCATTCTCATGAAAGAGGCATCTTCAATCAGTCTTGAGTCAAACTGAGTAAATTGATATCCGTATTTAGGGAATCTGGTTACATCACCTGGTTTCTCCCAGTAATCGGTAATAACTTTACGCTGGTTGTATCCGGGGAATTGATTAGGATTCTCAAAGAAATAACCATCGTTCACGATCAGATATTTTTTCAGTGAGAATGCAAAGTCAGCCTGCAGATAAACACCGCTGTAGCTTGCGGCTAAACCAAACCCACCGTTGTAAGGAGAGTAGCGTGGAAGACCGGTGCTTTGCTCCAGTGAAGTTGAGTTAAACGTGCTTGAAAGGTTGCTTTCATCTTTATTGGTTACAGTGATGTCATCACCCGGTACGTACCACTGAGGTGCTCCGGTATCGCTGTTAACACCAGCCCAGATTGGGTAGAAGAAAGAACGTGGTTGTCCAACCGCCCAGGAAACACCTGTGTTAGGAATGATCCAGTAATCTTTACCCTGGAAGAGTTCAAGAACAGTCTCTTTGTTGTAGTTAAAGTTGATATAAGGTGTAACGTAGTTACCTTTTTTGTCTTTGAATACATCAAAATCAACGCGCAGGTCAACCCCTTTATTCTGAAGTTTACCGGTGTTCTCTGTTACTTGCTCAAAACCACTGGTGTAAGGATATGGAACTGCCACCAACATACCGGAAGTTACACGGTTGTAGAATTCAATGTCAGCTCTTACTTTACCGAAGAGATCAAATCTCAGACCGTAAGTAGATTTAATCTGATTTTCCCACGACAGCAGCGGGTTACCCGGAGTGGAGATACCCCAGCCACCTGCTTCGTTGTACTGGCCTGCGCCACCAACGAGTGCGTAAGAGTTATAGTTACCAATTTCCGCGTTACCGCTGGTACCCACACTTACCTTCAGTGTCAACTGATGCAGCCAATCCACATCGGCAAGGAATGATTCTTTTTTGGCGTGCCACATAGCTCCGGTTGCCCAGAAGAGACCGTTGCGGTTGTCGCTACCAAAACGAGATGAAGCGTCATTTCTAAGAGAAACGTCAACAAAATACTTCTCTTTGTAGTCATACTCCACTCTACCAAAGTAGGATAAGAAAGCGTACTGGTTTCTGCTTCCGGATACCTCTTTGTCTTTGGTGGTTGCTGACAACTGAATCAATCTGTCGTCTGACAGGCCTGAACCTTCAGCGCTGAATGACTGATAGTTGTAGTCAACATATTCATGACCAACAAGTCCGATCAGGTTGTGAGCATCATTGATTGAGTATCTGTATTCAGCTGTGTTGGTCACAGTGAAACTGGCTCTTCTTGCAAACTGTTCGTAGGCTAATCCGTCGCCCAGACTACCGCGATAAGATGGGTATCTCACGTAAGAGTTACGGGTATCCATACCTTCCAGACCTCCCTGGCTGCGCAGAGTCAGACCCTGAATAGGCTTCAGCTCCACATAACCGGTGGTGTTCAGGAAAAGAGTTTTAATCGGATCCGGCATTTTGTCTGCCAGATATTTTGGGTTGTAGAAGTTACCGCCCGGGATAACTTCAGGATATTCGTTACCGTCTTCGTCATAAGGAGTATAGAACGGCTGACGAAGCAGTGAGAGACCACCGTTTGTACTGTTCCAGTCGTAGGGGTTGCTCTGGTAGCTATCATAAGAGATACCATTGTTCAAACCTATGCGCAACCAGGGTTTCACCTGAGTGTTGATGTTTGAACGAAGGTTGTAGCGCTCGTAGTTTGAACGATAGCGCAGACCGTCTTGTGAAGCAAATCCTAAAGAGATATAGTAGTTTGTTTTACCGGCACCACCATTGATAGAAACGTCGGTGTTGTAGCTCGGAGCTTTATCTTTAAAGTAGAATTTGTGCCACTGGGTATCGTGAGGATAAGCCGCTCTTTGTGCGTCCACTTGTTCTTGAGTACGATAACCACTTTTCACCCAGAATGCGAAAAGCTCTTCAGAGTTCATAAATGTTTCGTAGTACTCAGAGTTGGCAAGACTTGAGTTACCATACTGACCACTGATAGTTACAGTTGCATGTTCAGCTACTTTACCACTCTTGGTAGTAATATAAACAACACCGTTTGCTGCTCTCGCACCATAAATAGAGGTAGCAGAGGCGTCTTTAAGAACCTGAATGCTTTCGAAGTCTTTCGGGTTCAATGCGCGAACAGTTGAACTTTGAACAGGAATACCATCAAGTACAAACAGCGGTGAGCTGGAAGCACCTAATGAACCACTACCGTGCAGACGCATCGAGGAAATCTCGGAAGGCTCACCTGAAGATGTGAAAATCTGCAGTCCCGGTACTTTACCCTGTAATGCGTCAAAAGCATTAGGAACGGGTTTGTCGGCAATGTCTTTAGGAGTTACGCGAGCTACAGAACCTACGGTTGAAGAAATCTTACGTCCCGTACCATAGCCCATTACCAAAACTTCATCAAGTTCAGAAGCGTCGGCGTCCATAACTACATTTTGATTGGGAGAAGCTGCAACCTCAGTCTGACTCATACCGATGTATGATATAACTAATGTTGTAGCGGATGCAGGTACACTCAAGGTGTATCTACCGTCAACGTCTGTCAGGGTACCAATTTTGGTGTTACCCTTAACCACTACACTCGCACCGATAACCGGTTGTCCGTCGTCGGATGAAATTACCGTTCCGGATGCGGTTTTGGTCTGAGCGCTTACCAAACTAATACTTGCCACTGCAAAAAGACAAGTAAGTAATAGTTTTAATTTTCTCATAAGTTTAACATTTTGTTTAATTGATTAGTATTGTTTTGTGAAATAATCTCAAATATTTTCTCAAACGCAATTGCAAATATATAGGTTCATTTTTTAAAAAACAAATAATTGGAGAGAAATAGTTTACAAAAACTAAAAATAATTAGTGATTTTGGCTGAAAAGAGGGATTACTACTCTAAAAAATATGTAATAATCGCTTTTTGAGCCTTGAAACGCAACTGTTAAATTGTTAAATTGTTTTGACACTCCATTTATAAGGCAGTTCTATAGGCTTATATAAAGAGTTGATATGAGAAGGTGATAAAGTGCCTCTTTTGATAAATAAATGATTAATTAATAGCGTTAAAAGAGGAGTAACTTTATCAGCTCAATATTATTTTTTCTCTGATCAGGTGTCAGTTTGTAATTTCTTTGTACCTTTGCTGCATGATTAACTGTTAAAAAAATAGTAAATATGAAACGAATTATTAGCACACCGAATGCTCCTGCAGCTATAGGTCCTTACAGTCAGGCAGTTGAGGCGGGAGGCACTTTGTATGTATCGGGTCAGATTCCGATCAATCCGGCCACCGGAAAAGTGGAGTCAGATAACGTTCCCGGGCAAACTGAACAGGTTTTTAAGAACATTGAGGCCATTTTGAAGGAAGCAGGTTACGATTTTTCAGATGTTGTGAAACATACTGTTTTTTTGGCTGACATTGCCGGCTTTGCGGAGATGAATGAGATTTATAAAAAATATTATAAAAGTGACTGCCCTGCCAGATCCGCTTTTGCTGTTCGTGATCTGCCTTTAGGGGTGCTGGTCGAAATTGAGACAATTGCCGTAAAATAATTGTATCCGGTGAATTTCAAACTCTTTTAATGGTTGCAGTCTTTACTGCAGCCATTTTTGTTTTAAATGGTTTTAATATAACACTGGTTTTATTGAATTGCTGATGCGCTTTGATGTCCCAACTGTCTTATTTCAGGGGAGTGACGATTAAATGTTGCAGGGGCTGTCAGGAGGCGGAATTATAAATATTATTATGAAGTTCTGCCCTTGCGGGCAGTGATTAATGGGCAGTTCCGTTCCGTGGGTCGATGCCCCACGGTTATCAAAATACAGATTTTTACGACTTTTCGTGGGCTGGGTAGAGTTTTTCGTGAAGTATAAGAACATTTTTATGCACAGATAAACAAACTCTATATAATATTATATATAACGGTTTGAGCAGTTGTTGTTTTTGGTTTGTTTTCTGAATAGCCAGGTTTTGGCTGACTCCAGGTGTATATGTGAGGTGTTTTAAGCAACAGATTGTGTTGGGTATCTACAGTTTGTCAGATGACGCCTCTGTGTTTTTATGCCGGTTTGCGCCAAAAAACTTTCAAATATCAATGATTTAAATAGAAAGTGTTGTGAATTAAAAATATATACACTATTTTTGTATTTCGTATGCATTAAATCATTGATTAAATTAAACTATTTATTAATTCAAAAAACTAAAACATGATGAAAAAATTACTTTTCACTTTTACAATGATGGCAGCCTTCATCTTTGTGAAAGCATCTGAGCCGATTGATGTGACAGCTCAGTATTTATTAAACTACGCAGCTCCGTTTGAGACAACAGGAGAATCTGTATTAAATGACAATCCACGCTGGGAGAAACTTGCTGCTCCCTGGGTGACAGAAAATGATTTTGTGGATGAGAACGGAAACATCACAGGATGGCACCGTGATATCGACAAATCACCAAACTATCCATCTGTAGATGCATCGCGTGCGGGTGTAATGACTATTACTCCGGGTTGGGACGGTTTCTCCGGAACTGTAACGAATGCGAAAATTTATCAGACGATAACGCTGCCTGCCGGTCAGTATGAGTTTGTAACACAGCGTGCACAGGACTGGACCGGTGCTGCGGGTGCTTACTTTGTTGTAGCTAAAGGCGCAGGTATTCCTAATATCGGCAACTGGGACGATGCACTCGGTTATTTCCATTTCGCTGATGCTAATGATGAAGGCGGTTGGTTACTTACTGTGTCTTTCAAACTGGAAGAAGAAACTGAGGTTTCAGTAGGTGCTGTTGCAACCTATAACTCTGTTCAGCAGTGTGTGACTTTAGCTGAATTCTGGATTTACACATTCGAAGGTGCCAACTACCGTTTACTCGAAGGTCTGGTTACCACAGCTCAAAAATACAAACCGGAAAATTATCCGATCGGTACTTTTGCCGGAACTTATCCGCAAGCTAAATGGGATGCCTTTGTAGCTGCTCTGGCTGCTGCTGAAGCATTTTTGGATAACAAAAATGATGATATCGAACAAGAGGTAGTAGATGCAGAATATGACAATCTGAAAGCTGCTATGGATGATCTGAACGGAAGCCTTGTGTTGCCTTTCAGAGTGAGTGATGAAAACGAAGAGTTCTGGTATCAGCTTCGCGATAAACGCGCAACTCCTACTTACTGGACTACCGGTGAGTTCACACTTTACGTTGACGAAAACGACTTTGAAGGAACTTTCTACCCAATGGCACTGGCCATCACACAAGAGCCGGATGCTGAAAGTGATCAGCAGCTTTTCAAAGTTGTAAAAGCTCCTGCACCTGCCAAAGGATACCATATCTTTAATAAAGAGTTTGATGGAATGCCTCTGGTAATTGACCGCGAGAAAAATGTTGTGGTGATTGACTTCAATGAAGAGCATGAAGATGCCACCTGGTTGTTTGCAAAAACATCAAGCCAGGTACACTATAACGTATTTGACGAGAAGAGCAATAACCAAATGAACAGCTTTGTTACTTATGATCCGCAGCGTATTGGTTTCTATAACCATGGTGAGGACTTAGGTAATATGTGGCAGTTTGTGCTGGCAGCCGGTGACGGTGTAACTGATTATACAGATCTGATTGAGCTTTATTTCAAAGCGTTCAAGATGACAGCTGATAAATACCCGGTGGGTTCTGAAGAGAATCAGTTTGATGCTGATGCCTGGGATACTTTTGTTCTTGCTCGTGATATGACTCTGGCAATGCTCGAAAGAAGTACAACTAACGACGAGCCAAGCCAGGGAGAGGTTGACACAATGTATGATATGCTGAGCGGTGCCATTCAGGAATTGCTGGATTCACAAAATCCACCTATCTTCCTGAGCGACGATGTAAATGAATACTGGTATCTGGTAGTTGACCAGCGTGCTACTCCAAGTGTATGGCATATGGATGACCAGGACGAAGATTATGAAAGCGTACGTCAGCAACTCGTAATGATCAAAGGCCTTCCGGCTGAAGAAGATGTGACTGATTCAATTTACTTCAAATTTGAGCAGGAAGAGGGATATAACGGATACTTTATCTACAGCAAACTGCATCCACAGATGCCGCTGGCAGGTGATGTTGATGGTAACTTTATTGGTATTGATGAATATCTGGAGCCTTCAACCTGGATCCTGACCGGAGGTAATGCAAGCTATCCGGGTGCCTACCTGATGGCTATTGAAAATGAAGAGGGAGAAGCTGCAAATGAGCTTAACAGCCACGCCGGTTGGAGTCCACCAATTATTGGATTCTACGATGGCGGATGGGGTGACATGGGTAACCGCTGGACCTTCAGATCAAGCGTTACAACTTCAGTGAAAGAGGTGAAGCCGGCTGAACTGCGTATTTTCGTAATCAACCGCACTATCCTGACTGAGAACCCTGAAGACAAACTGATTGTTCATAATGTGAACGGACAGCTGGTTGACGCCAGAAAACAGCTTACACAAGGTGTTTACATTGTACGCATCGAAGGTAAAGCCGGAGCTTCTAAAGTGATTGTACGTTAAGATCATGATTGAAAATAAAGAGCTGTAACAGGTCTCTTTAGAGAATAAATAGTAAAAACCCTGCGGTTGATATGTATCAGCTGCAGGGTTTTTTTGTATTTCAGTTTATGGTGGGATGCTGCTTTAGGTGTCAACAGGATAGTACGATTTGAAGGATTCCGGGGTCGCGATAACTGTTAAAATCCCGAATTTTCATATATTCTATTGTCTTATGTAAAATATTTACTATCTTTGCCCAGTTTTAGTTTCTTTTTAGCCAATAAGTTCATTTTCGAAAAGGGCAGGAGCTTTGATTCCAAGTAGTTGATATCAATGATCTTGCACTTAAAAATAGCCCTTCGGCTGCTTCAAGAGTGATAATTTAAGGTGAAGATCAGAACGAAACTAAGTTGGACCTTTAATATAATTTGCTATGAGAAAAGAAAGAATACTACCCCTCCTTTCGTGGGACAGTTATCTTCTGTCCTCTCAAGCCTACTGATTTTGTTGGAAAAGTCTGCCCCGGCAGATCTATTATATAGTAATAAAGATATTTTAATCACCTAATAGAGAGACAATAATTTAAGTATGGAAAGATCACCATCATTTATTCAGTCAGCAAGGTATTTAAAACTGATAGGGATTGCTATACTTGCGATTTTTATCAATTCTTGTACCAATGATTTCGATTTCAAATCGAATAATAAACCAGCCTGGTTAGGCGAGAGTATTTACGAACAGCTGCAACTGGGTTACACCGACGAGGCAAGCGGGAAGAAATACAATTTCTCAACCTTCCTCATGCTAATCGATGATATTGGCTATAAAGAAGTTCTGGAACGCACAGGAAGTAAAACACTTTTTGTAAGCAGCGATGAGGCTTTTGAACGCTTTTATGCATCTAACGACTGGGGGGTTACTTCTTATGACCAGCTCACTCTGGCTCAGAAAAAATTGATTATTAACTCAGCAATGATTAATAATGCCTTTCTGGTAGAGTTGATGTCAAACACGGAAGGCCCGGTAGAGGGTCAGGCTTTGCGTCGTGTTACGGCGGTGTCCTATCTCGACTCGATCAGCTATGAGACTCCCGAAAATCTGCCTGAAAACAGATACTGGGATCGCTTCCGCGATAACGGTCTTTATCTTTTGAAAGACAATAACTCTATTCCGATGCTACACTTCCTGCAGCGTCAAATGGATTTTAAAGGAATCTCAAACGAAGACTTCAGCTATATCTTTAATGGTAGAACACGCGAGAAAAATGACGCACATATTTATGGTGTGAAAATTATTGTGCGTGATATTACCTGTAAGAATGGTTACATCAACGTGCTGGAAGATGTTTTAATTCCACCGGCCAATATGGCGGAAATTATTCGCACATCACCGGAAACTAAGCTTTACAGCCGTATTTTAGAGAGATTTGCAGCTCCTTACTACAGCGCAGCTGCTACCAGCGCCTATAAACTCCTGCATCCGGAGTTCAACGATTCAATTTTTGTAAAACGTTATTTCTCTGAGAGATCCTCGGACGGTTCCAATATAACTGATCCAAAAGGAGTTGGCCGCGCAGCCTACTTAGAGTATGATCCGGGATGGAACACTTATGCGCTTGGTACCAATATGCAAGTGGATATGGCAGCTATGTTTGTGCCTACCGATGACGCAATCACAGGTTTTTTCACCAGCGGTGGTGGTAAATTCCTGATGGAGAAATATGGAGAAATTGACAGCATTCCGGATGATGTGCTGGATGACCTGGTGCGTAATATGATGAAATCTACTTTCAACAGTACCGTGCCTACCAAATTCCAGGAAATTTTGGATGACGGTAAAGAACCTATGGGAATCAGCACAGGTGATTTGGTTAAAACTTATGTTGCTAACAATGGTGTAGTGTATGTAACCAATAAAATTTATGCTCCTGCATCTTACGTTGCTGTTACGGCGCCGGTAATGATTAATGAAAATACGCGCATTTTCAACTGGGGAGTAAAAGCCCGCGAGTTTGATGCTTATCTGCTCTCTATGGATAGCCACTACAGCTTCCTGGTGCCATTTGATAATCCAAGTCTGGTGTGCGAATCTTGTGACGGTTTCTACTATGTTGACCCGGTGAGCTTCGCTAAAACTGAACCGCTGATCTTTAAGTTCTGGTTCAAAGAGCCCAACTCGGTATCGGCAACGGCTTATGAGTATAATATCGAAACCGGTGAGGTGGGTGACTCCGTTCGTGTGGTAACTCCGACTGAGATAGCTAACCGGATGGATGATATTCTCGATTATCACGTGGTTGTGGGTAATATTGATGACGGAAAAGAGTATTACCAAACAAAAGGTGGTGGTCAGATTAAAGTGCTTAGAAACGGCGCTGTGAGCCAGCTACTGGGTGGCGGAAACCTGGAATTAGGTTCAGCTCCTGAGATTCATCAGGTTTATGACCAGACCAAAGAGACTAACGGTCGCGGTAACGGTAAAACTTATTTGATTGACAAACCACTTCTGCCACCGTATAGTTCAGTATATGATGTACTCGCCGGCGAGCCCCGCTTCAGTGAATTTTTCAAACTGCTTGAGGGAAGTGATGAGACATCAGGCGATGATGACGATGATGATAATCCATTCACTATTTTCCACCGTGATCCAAAATATGTGGGTATGAACTTTAACGTTAAGTTCTTCAACACTTTCCACTACTCCGTATATATTCCAACCAATGAGGCGGTTCTGGCTGCTATTGACAGAGGACTTCCTACCTGGGAAATGATCAAGTATGAAGGCGATCAGGCCAAAAAAGACAGAATGTCTGAGATTCTGATTAACTTCCTGAAATATCACTTTCAGGATAACTCAGTGTATATTGACGGAAATACAAGTCGTAATATTGAGTATGAAACGGCTGCCTTTACGCTGACCGGTAAAAAAGCATACTATAAAATTCATACAGAACTTTCAGCTAACAATCTGAAACTGATCACTGCGAGCGGTAAAGCTGTAAACGTGCTGAAATCGAATGATCTCTATAATATTATGGCCCGCGACTATAACTTCAATCATAGCGACATCCAAAGAGCTAATCAGATTGAGACTTCTTCCTGGGCGGTGATTCACCAGGTGGACGATGTGCTCGTGTATGATGAAGATATTTTTGACAGAACGACCTGGTTCGTTAAACGTCCTCAATCGAAAAGAAAATAAAGTCAATATTAATAGAACAGTAAAAAAATCAATATATGAAGGAATTAATTAATAGAGTGCTTGTCCTTTTTGTGATAACATTCGCATGCAGCTTAGGATTGCATGCGCAGGGCGGTACATCCAACCTGATTAGAGGGAAAGTTCACTCGGATCTGGACGGTGAAATTATTGGTGCCAGTGTTGTGGAGATTGACCAGAATAACCGTATTCTGTCAACTGCTGTTACTGACTTTAACGGCGACTTTTCGATGCAGGTTAAAAACAGAGCTAACAAGCTGCGAATCTCGTATATCGGCTACACCACACAAACATTGAATATTGGCAATCAAACTGTTTTCAATGTAAAACTGGAAGATGCCATGGCGATGAAAGAGGTGGTGGTTACTGCCCGCAGAACTGTAAACAGCGGAACCATGGATATTCCACAGCGTGAGGTGTCCACGGCTATGCAGACCATTAGCTCCAAAGACTTTGAAGGTCTTTCTGTAGCTTCAGTAGATGATGCGCTTCAGGGACGTATTTCAGGTCTGGACGTGGTGGCCAGCTCGGGTGACACCGGTAGCGGAAGCTCCATGCGTATCCGGGGTATTACATCGATTAACTCCAGCTCAGAACCGCTGATTGTTCTGAACGGGGTGATTTTTGATACGCCGCAAATTGCCAACTTTGAGTTTGAAACTGCTGACGAAGAGAAATTTGCTGACCTTTTGAGTGTGAACGTGGACGACATTGAAAGTATTACGGTACTGAAAGACGCCGCCTCAACCGCAGTTTGGGGATCACGGGGTGCCAATGGTGTTATCTCAATTCAAACTAAAAAAGGTATTCGCGGTAAAACCCGTGTTCAGTACTCTTACCGCTTAAGTGGTGCTGTTCAGCCACGCGGTATGAAGATGCTTTCGGGTGACGACTACACCATGTTGTTGAAAGAGGCTTACTTTAATCCGCGTCAAAGTGATGCTACTGCCAACGTGCGCGAGTTAAACTACGACCCCACATTCTCAGAGTATCAAAACTACAATAATAATACAGACTGGGTTAAAGCAGTAACTCAGTTCGGAACAACTGACGACCACTACGTGCAACTGTCAGGTGGTGGTGACCGTGCGCGATTCCTCGTGTCGGGTGGTTACTATGATCAGAAAGGTTCGGTTATCGGACAACATCTGCAGCGTTTCTCAACCCGTATCAACTTAGACTATAACGTATCTGACCGCATCCGTTTCTCATCAGAGTTTTCGTTTACTGATACGAAAAACAATATGAACTATGAGAATGCGAATATTCAGGGTACATTGCTTTCGATAGCTTATCGGAAAATGCCTAACCTGAGTATTTACGCCCAGGATGCTGAAGGAAATAATACTGACAGATACTACAAAATGCTGCAAACTGCTTCGCCGCAGCTGGGAGACCAGCGGGCTCTTCGGAATCCGGTGGCATCAGCCTATCTGGCCAGCCGTTTGAATCGTTCTGTTCGGATTCTGCCTATTTTCCGTATTCAGTATGACCTCACAAACCCCGATGAAGGGATGCTGCGCTATAAAGCTTATGTATCTTTTGACGTAAATAACGGGTCCACCTATTCTTTCCTGCCTAAGGAGTTGAATACACAAAACTGGTCGGGTGCCGATAATAACCTCTCCAGTACTTACGATCAGCGTAACCTTACTGTTTCTACAGATAATAACCTGACCTGGGCACCCAAATTCGATACAGATAATCATGCCCTGATGCTTTATGGTTCATTCCAGCTGGGTATGAGCAACAGCCGTCACCAGACTATTACCTCTTATGGTACTCCTAACGGACCTATTACCGGACCAACCGCCGGTGGTTTTGTCAGAGAGTTTAGCTCAGGCCCCGGACAGGGACGATGGATGGCATATATGTTTATGGCCCACTATGTTCTGTTTGACCGGTATGTGGCTGACATCACACTCCGTCGCGATGGTAGTACCAAATTTGGTACTACCATCGCGACGGAGTGT
>CAYPPC010000035.1:0-16367 GCA_964412435.1 uncultured Paludibacter sp. | reverse complement strand
TATTGAACGTGATTTAAGGACAAGCCAATATATAGCAAAAATGGCAAAAGATATGTTGTATGAAATTACAAATAATGTTGTTTCAACTACAGGCCAAGTCACTGATAGACTGCGTGAGGATTGGGGCTTGATTAATGTTATGAAAGAGTTGAATTTACCTAAGTACAGAGCGTTAGGACTTACGGAAATGGAGGAAAGAAAGTTTGGACAAAGAGTGGAAGTAATTAAAGATTGGACAAAGCGGAACGATCATCGACACCATGCTATGGATGCGTTAACTATCGCTTTCACTAAACATAGTCATATTCAATATCTTAACTATTTGAATGCCCGTAAGAATGAAAAACATAAGCTCCACGGCATTATATCGGCAATTGAAGAAAAAGAAACTGTGGTGCTGAAAGATGACAATGGAAGTAATAAACGAGTATTTAAAGAGCCTATTCCCAATTTCAGACAAGTAGCTAAAGAACATCTTGAAAGTGTAATTGTATCACATAAGGCAAAAAACAAGGTGGTTACAAGAAATAAGAACAGAATTGCAGGTAAACAAAGACCTCAAATAACATTAACTCCTCGTGGTCAACTTCATAAAGAAACTGTTTATGGAAAATATCAGGTTTATGAATCTAAATGGGAGAAAATAGGAAGTAAATTTGACATAGATACTATTAGGAAAGTAAGTAATCCCGGATATCGGAAGGTTCTATTAGAAAGATTGAAGGAATATGGTAACGATCCTAAAAAAGCATTTACAGGAAACAATTCTCTTAAAAAGAACCCAATATATCTTGATAACGATAAAACATTAAGCTTACCAGAGTCGGTAAAGCTTGTATGGTTGATTGATGATTATTCGACAAGGAAAGAAGTTAATCCGGATAATTTTAAAAATGAGAAATCTATTGAGAAAGTAATTGATGAAAAGATAAAATCTTTACTAAAAGAACGTTTAGCTGAATTTGGAGGAGATGTGAAAAAAGCTTTCTCAGACTTGGATAAAAATCCTATTTGGTTTAACCGCAATAAAGGTATTGCTGTAAAACGAGTTAAAATTAGTGGAGTGAAGAATGCTGAAGCTTTACATAGTAAAAAAGATCATTTAGGAAATTATATCCTGGATGAAGATGGAAACCATCTGGCAACTAGCTTTGTAAGTACCGGAAACAACCATCATGTCGCAATTTATCAGGATGAAAAAGGAAACTTACAAGAATATGTTGTTTCCTTCTTTGAAGCTACTGCCAGAGTAAGTCAAGGCTTACCTATTGTAGATAGGGATTTTAACAAACATTTGGGATGGAAGTTTTTATTTACAATGAAGCAAAATGAACTATTTGTGTTTCCTAATGAAAAAACAGGATTTAATCCTAGCGAAATTGATTTACTTGACCCAATGAATAAGAAAGTGATTAGCCTGAATTTATTCAGGGTGCAAAAGTTCACTATCAAAGATTATTTCTTTAGGCATCACCTAGAAACTAACGTAGATAATTTATCAGATACTAGGAATACTTTATGGAAAAGAGAGGGGGTGGTAGGTATTACAGGAATTATAAAAGTTCGAACAAATCATCTTGGAGATATTGTTGGGGTAGGTGAGTATTAGAATTTGCTTTTATAATAAGAGTAGGAGAGTAGTATAATCAAGCTTTTCCAAAGTCTATAATTTTGGCAATGCAGTGGGGAGTATTAAAATGGTCTTGTAGATAAACAATAGAAAACAATTCGAATAACGGATTTCAGATTTAGTCTGAAGAGTTATTAGAAAAACAAGTTGCTGTTGATTAAAGAGCATACTTTGCCAAAGTTCAAAAACTTTGGTAAAGTTATTTTGAAAAATCCAGGAAAGTTTGAGTTATAGCATATTTATTAAGAAGTATTTTTTATTTGTTATTAGTCGGTTGTTTGATCAAGCTTTACCAAAGTCTATAACTTTGGCAAAGCAGTGGGGATTATCGAAATCAGTGTTGTAATTGAATGACGAAATGGTTTTGTCGGTAAGTAATAAAAGACAACTCAAATTATTATTTCCAGGTTTTACCGGTGGGTAATTAGAAAAACAAGTTACTGTTGATTAATGAGCATACTTTGCCAAAGTTCAAAAACTTTGGTAAAGTAATTTTGAATAATCCCAGAAAGTTTGAGTTATAGCTTATTTATTAAGATGTATTTTTTTATTTGTTGTTAGTCGGTTATTTGATCAAGCTTTACCAAAGTCCATAACTTTGGCAAAGTTATTTTGATAATCCAGGAAAGTTTTAGTTATAGCATATTTATTAAGAAGTATTTTTTATTTGTTATTAGTCGGTTATTTTATCTAGCTTTACCAAAGTCTATAACTTTGGCAAAGCAGAGGTGAACATCAAAATAGTTTATTGTGATTTTTGATGCTAAAAATACAGTTATGGAAAAACTAACTCCAGGTAAGACTTATCATATTTATAACCATGCAATAGGTGCAGAAGATATATTTCGTGAAGATGAAAATTATCTCTTTTTTATCAAGAAATACCTGCACTATATTTCTCCGGTAGCCGAAACATTTGCTTACTGCTTATTACCTAATCACTTTCATATATTGATACGAATTCGGGATAGGAAAGATATAGAAGTAAATGACGATATTGACATAGAAAAATTTATTTCAAAACAGTTTGCTAATCTGTTTAGTAGTTATACGCAATCTTTCAATAAGTATTATAGTCGTATGGGTTCGTTATTTGTAAAGCGATTCAAACGTGAACTAATTCATAATAAGCGTCATTTTCTAAATACCGTTTTATATATTCACCGTAATCCGGTTCACCATGGGTTTTGTAGGTCGTATGCGGATTGGAGTTATAATTCCTATTCAGATGTTTTGGAAGAAAATAATGATGTCGTGGAGTTTGAGAAATTGATACAGGTTTTTGGAGGTTTAGTGAATTATAATACGATGCATCAGGATTATTTAGAAAGTTTTTTAGCTACTTTGAGTACGGATGATTAAAGCGATACTTTACCAAAGTTCAAAAACTTTGGTAAAGTTATTTCGATAATCTAGGAAAGATTTAGTTGTTGTTCACTTATTACAAAGTACTTTTTATTTGTTGTTTGTTAGTCGGTTATTTGATCAAGCTTTACCAAAGTCCATAACTTTGGTAAAGCAGTGGAGATTATCGAAGTAAGTGTTGAAATTAAATGTCGAAATAGTTTTGTTGATAAAGAATAGAAAACATTTCGAATAACAGATTTCAGGTTTAGCCTGAAGAGTTATTAGAAAAATAATTTACTGTTGATTAATGAGCGTACTTTGCCAAAGTTCAAAAACTTTGGTAAAGTTATTTTGATAATCCAGGAAAGTTTTAGTTATAGCATATTTATTAAGAAGTATTTTTTATTTGTTATTAGTCGGTTATTTTATCTAGCTTTACCAAAGTCTATAACTTTGGCAAAGCAGAGGTGAACATCAAAATAGTTTATTGTGATTTTTGATGCTAAAAATACAGTTATGGAAAAACTAACTCCAGGTAAGACTTATCATATTTATAACCATGCAATAGGTGCAGAAGATATATTTCGTGAAGATGAAAATTATCTCTTTTTTATCAAGAAATACCTGCACTATATTTCTCCGGTAGCCGAAACATTTGCTTACTGCTTATTACCTAATCACTTTCATATATTGATACGAATTCGGGATAGGAAAGATATAGAAGTAAATGACGATATTGACATAGAAAAATTTATTTCAAAACAGTTTGCTAATCTGTTTAGTAGTTATACGCAATCTTTCAATAAGTATTATAGTCGTATGGGTTCGTTATTTGTAAAGCGATTCAAACGTGAACTAATTCATAATAAGCGTCATTTTCTAAATACCGTTTTATATATTCACCGTAATCCGGTTCACCATGGGTTTTGTAGGTCGTATGCGGATTGGAGTTATAATTCCTATTCAGATGTTTTGGAAGAAAATAATGATGTCGTGGAGTTTGAGAAATTGATACAGGTTTTTGGAGGTTTAGTGAATTATAATACGATGCATCAGGATTATTTAGAAAGTTTTTTAGCTACTTTGAGTACGGATGATTAAAGCGATACTTTACCAAAGTTCAAAAACTTTGGTAAAGTTATTTCGATAATCTAGGAAAGATTTAGTTGTTGTTCACTTATTACAAAGTACTTTTTATTTGTTGTTTGTTAGTCGGTTATTTGATCAAGCTTTACCAAAGTCCATAACTTTGGTAAAGCAGTGGAGATTATCGAAGTAAGTGTTGAAATTAAATGTCGAAATAGTTTTGTTGATAAAGAATAGAAAACATTTCGAATAACAGATTTCAGGTTTAGCCTGAAGAGTTATTAGAAAAATAATTTACTGTTGATTAATGAGCGTACTTTGCCAAAGTTCAAAAACTTTGGTAAAGTTATTTTGAATAATCCCAGGAGATGGTTGAGTTGTTGTTCACTTATTACAAAGTACTTTTTATTTGTTTTTCGTAGGTTATTTGATCAAGCTTTACCAAAGTCTATAACTTCGGCAAAGCAGTGGGAATCATTAAAATGGTCTTGTAGATAAACAATAGAAAACAATTCTAATAACGAATTTCAGATTTTGCCTGAAGAGTTATTAGAAAAATAAGTTACTGTTGACTAATAAGCGGTGCTTTGGCAAAGTTCGAAAAATTTGTTAAAGTTTTGCTGAGAAAAATATAGTACTATGATTAAACGCACACTTTATTTCGGAAATCCGGCTTATCTTTCTCTACGAAAAGAGCAGCTTATGATTCACTTGGCGGAGGTGGAGAAATCTGAAAGCTTAACTGAGCAGTTTAAAAAAGAGGCTACTGCTTCCATTCCTATTGAAGATATTGGAGTGGTTATTCTGGATCATAAACAGATTACGATTACGCATGGTGTTCTGGAAAAGCTGTTGGCCAATAACTGCGCTGTAATCACTTGTGATAGTAGTCGTATGCCGGTTGGGCTGTTACTACCTTTAGATGGGAATACAACTCAATCTGAGCGTTTTAAGGATCAAATTGCTGCAACCATTCCGTTGAAAAAACAACTGTGGCAGCAAACAGTAAAAGCTAAAATAGAGAACCAAGCTTATGTCTTAAACTCTCTGACCGGGGAAATTGTAAAAAACATGGAGGTATGGGCCAGTGATGTCAGAAGTGGAGATCCAGATAATTATGAAGCGCGTGCAGCTGTTTATTATTGGGCTAATTTGTTTTCTTTTATTCCCGGTTTTAATCGCTACCGGGAAGGAATTCCTCCTAACAATTTACTTAATTATGGATATGCTATTTTACGTGCTGTAATTGCCCGGTCTTTAGTTGGAAGTGGTCTGCTTCCAACTTTGGGGTACCATCATAGAAATAAATACAATGCTTACTGTCTGGCAGATGATGTGATGGAGCCTTACCGGCCTTTTGTAGATCGTCTGGTATTTGAAGTCGTTAAATCAGGCGTTGATTTTTCTGACCTTAACAAAGAGATTAAATCTAAACTGTTGACTATTCCGGTAATTGATGTGGAAATTAATGGAAAGAAAAGCCCGCTGATGATTGCAGCCAGGCAGACAACAGCTTCGTTATACCAATGCTATAGTGGTGAATTGCGTAAGATAAAATTCCCTGAATTTATTGCAGATTAATATTTCCGGTAAAATGGTATCACGCTTTAGTCAATATAGAATTATGTGGGTATTAGTATTTTTCGACTTACCAACAGAAACAAAGAAAGATCGCCGGGAAGCGAGTCAATTCCGGGATAAACTGATAAAAGATGGTTTCACCATGTTTCAGTTTTCTATCTATTTACGGCATTGTGCCAGTCGTGAAAATGCTGAGGTACATATTAAACGTGTAAAGAACTTTTTACCACCCAAAGGACATATCGGAATTTTATGTATCACTGATAAACAATTTGGAAATATGGAGCTGTTTGTGGCACAAAAAGAAGCGGAGGTAAAAACGCCTTATCAGCAATTGGAACTATTTTAAAACAAAAATCCCACCTTTGAGTGGGATTTCTGTTCTAAACAACCGGATTTTTATAATCCTAATTCTTAACGCAACTTGTTGTTACTTAGCGAGATGTTGATATCCTGTTGTTTAGAATATCAAAGATACAAACTTTTGAAAGCAATTCACAACGATCCCGTTTGAATGGATCGAGTTAGCAAAGTTGTTTAGAATATCAAAGATACAAACTTTTGAAAGCAATTCACAACTCGCTATATGCTTTATCTTCACTAAGAAAAGTTGTTTAGAATATCAAAGATACAAACTTTTGAAAGCAATTCACAACGGGAGGTTTCTGTGCCTCCCTCCATTCGCTGTTGTTTAGAATATCAAAGATACAAACTTTTGAAAGCAATTCACAACTTTGGACAGTCCATTTTTTGTGGATAAATCGTTGTTTAGAATATCAAAGATACAAACTTTTGAAAGCAATTCACAACCCGAGGCCCTAGCATAAGCAGGGCGAAATATGTTGTTTAGAATATCAAAGATACAAACTTTTGAAAGCAATTCACAACGTAATTATCAAGGATATCACAACCCCGAAAGTTGTTTAGAATATCAAAGATACAAACTTTTGAAAGCAATTCACAACAGGATTGGATAAGTTTAGTATATTTGTGGGTTGTTTAGAATATCAAAGATACAAACTTTTGAAAGCAATTCACAACCCCCTTATTATTCTGGAGCAATGCAATGTAGTTGTTTAGAATATCAAAGATACTCCCGAATGCTTTCGGGATGAAAGCAATTCACAACGTGCGAGAATTTCCGCTGCACTTAATCCCGGTTGTTCAGAATATAAAAAATAAAAAAAGTTGGAGAAAGCTCGCTCCCTGCGCCTGGCACCTGGGAAAGTCTAACAACTCCAACTTTTATAACCAAAGGTTGCACAAGCTTGAATAAATCGCGCCTTTTTGGCGAAACCTTTTAGCAAATATAAAACATTATTTTTAGTAAGCAAAGTGTAATAGGAAATAATAAAAGTTGCTTATAACTTCAAAGATACAAGCTATTCACAAGAGAGTAGAGTTGGTGAACTTCTACCACTCCTCCTCCACATACTCCACTGCCTCTTTTTCGGGTAAGAGATAGAAATAGGTAGCCGTATGAGTTATACTGGTAAGAATTATTTCAGCTTTGCCTTTGGGGTCGTACAAAGATTCGCTTACGCTGTAAACCAAAAGCTTATTGCCCGGCAATTCATTGGGAAAATAGACTGGCATTGTAGTTTCCTTCAGCATATTGAGCCGGAGGAGTTCGCCGAATTGATAAAGTGGTGTCAGATCAATATCTGAATCGGCCAGGTAGTAGTCGGTGTGTCCCTCCATCTGCATATAAGGTACCCGGTACTCTTTGGTGTTGATTGCTTTATTGGTGATGATATCCACGTTTTTGAATTCGCGCTTTTTGCCCGTGGGCTTATAGTAGTTGGGCAGGGTATCTTCATTGGCCCAGTCGATCTTGTATTTATCAAGAGTGCTGACCCCGTGCTCGTCAGCAATTTGCAGGAAATATTCACCGTTGGGTTTACCAAAAATATAGTCGTACATCCCTCCTGAGGATCCAAACTGCCAGTCAGGCATCAGTCCCCAGCTTTTTGTTTTAGGTTCGTAATAGGCCCAGATTTCATATTCAATACGCTCATCATTGGGGTTTTCGGGTGTAAATCGGTATTCCCAGATATAGGCCACCGGCATATGAATTTCCCTTTTACCTTCAAGCATCGGAAAGTCGTCACTATCTGTCGGTGTCAGGTTTTCATCACTCTGCAGGGTGTCGTTCAGTGAGACTACAGAGACAGCTTGTTCGCTGTTGCTTGATTCATTTTTAGAGTTATTAGCCGGCTTTGTACAGGCCAGCGGAAGTAGCAGAAACAAAAAATAGATACTTTTTTTCATGTAATTTGATGGTTTTGGTTTGGAACAAATAGCTTAATATAAGAAACGAAACCGTCAGGTGAAAAGTTCATTCACATCAAAGAGTATCTTAAAAGCTGCATTGAATATATAAAAAAACATCCTTCTCCGAATGAAGAAGGATGTTTCAATAATTATATACGGGCCAACTATTTTCCGTCGATATCTTTCAGCAGTTCACGCACAGCCGCTTCAAGCTGGCTGTCTTCGCCATTGATAACACGCAGCAGATCAAGCGGTGCTTTCACGTCGGGCTCCAGCTCAAAGTTTTCGAGGTAAGTACCCTCAGCTGTTCTGTAGCCAACTACGGGAATTCCAAAGTAGAGCGTCGGATCCTGCAGGGTAACCCAGTTAACGCTGGTCATGGTGCCGGGAACGGGCATACCCACCAACTTGCCAATACCCAGGTGCTTGTAAACCCAGGGTGTTCCGTGAGCGTTGGAGTAGTCAGCTTCTGTCATCAGCATGATGGAAGGATTATTCCAGCGTTTGCTTGGCATTTCACAATAATCTTTACCGCGAATCTCCTGATCCAGGTATTTTTTACTGTTGAAGAACATCTCAATATCTTCGTGCAGGCGTCCGCCGCCGTTGTAGCGGATATCGATAACCATTCCTTCACGTTTGTAATACTTACCCAGGGCGTCGCTGTACATTTTGCGGAAGCTGTCATCACTCATAGAGGCGATGTGCACATAGCCGAGGCGTCCGTTGGAAAGACGATCCACTTCGTCGGCACGCTGTTTCACCCAGCGATTGTAGAGCAGGTTGTTGACCATGCCGGAGTTGACCGGTTTGATCACCTCTTCCCAGCGCTCACCATTAGAGGGCGAGTAGAGTGATACAAGCAGGTTTTTGCCGGCTTTGCCTTCCAGCATCAGGAAGTAGTCACCGTTCTCTTCGATGCTCTCTCCATCCAGTTTTTCAATGATGTCACCCACTTTTACTTTCGATTTGAAAGTGTCAAACGGTCCGTTAACCAAAACTTCATCGATGCGCAGTCCGTTTTTGACAGCAGTGACAAAGAGACCCAGTTCAGCCGTGTTTTCGCCTGTGGAAGGGGCGCGGTAACCGGAACCTGTGTGAGATACGTTTAACTCACCGAGCAACTCTGAAAGCATCTCAGAGAAGTCGTAGCTGTTGTTGATATAGGGGAGGAACTTCCGGTAGTGTTTGGTCAGTTTTTCCCAGTTTACGCCGTGCATATTTTCGAGATAGAAACGCTCTTTCTCTTCGCGATAAACCTGGTTGTACATAGATTCACGCTCTTCGTTCAGGTCAATTTTCATCTCAGCACGATAGGTAATCGGAGTGAACTTTTCACCTGCAAAAGCCATCTTTTGCATATTGCGTCCGCTGAGCAGGAAGAGAGTTTTCTCATCTTTATCGGTGCTCAGACGTGAGAATCCGCCTCTCAGTTTGCTCAGAAGTTTGGTTGAACGTTCGCGCAGGTCATAAACCCACATATCATAATCACCTTCGAAAGCAGTGAGATAGTAAAGTTTGGTGGCATCTTTATTGATAATAGCATCACCCAGTCTGGAGGAGTTGGGGGTGAGGCGGGCCACGCGCTCATCCATATTATCAAACTCCATCACAATGGTTTTTGTCTCCTTATCATCTTTCTTTTTATCTTTATCTTTGTTTTTCTCTTCCTCTTTTTTTGCCTCTTTTTCAGCTTCAGTAAAGAGTTCATACTCTTCTTTATTCATGCGGAACTTGTTGTAAGCTTCGCGGTTCATAAAGGCGATCATCACATCTTCCATGGCACCCCAGGAGGCGTGACTTCGCATTCCATACTGCTCGGTTTTGTAAATAAGGGCATTACCTTCCATCACCCAGCGCGGATTGCTGTTGATGTAGCCGCTGCCGGTAAGGTTGTAGATTTCACCGCCGGTGTCAGCGCTAACAATACCAATATCGGAGTAGGGGGCGTGTGCGTTGGAAACATACTGCAGGGCAAACCATTTGCCGTCAGGCGACCAGGTGTAGGTCATTCCGCCGTTGCGGTCGTGCTGGTAGCGGCCGTCAGTAATTTCACGCAGCTTTTTAGTCTCCAGATTATATACCATCAGTTTGGCACGGTCCATCACAAAGGCAACCTCTTTCCCGTCGGGTGAGAATTGCGGATTTTGCTTCTCTGATTTGTTGTTTTTAATCAGCTCCTCTTCTGTAATCAGCGTGGCGTTAGGGAAGTTGGGCTCTTCGTCGCGGGCAATTTTTGCCAGATACACATTCCATTTGCCCTCGCGGTAGCTGGAGTAAACCAGGGAGCGGTTATCTTTTCCAAAATCAACATCTTCTTCAGGTGCGATAGTGGTGGTGATGCGTTTGGTAGTTGCGTAATCGGTAGCGGTTACAAATACATCACCGCGAACAATAAACGCAATCTGTTTGCCGTCGGGTGAGTTGGAAACAGCAGTTGCCCCGGAACTGAAGCTCAGTTTTTTCACCTGATCGTCGTCGTTCAGATCGTTGGCAATTGATATTTTCACTTTCTGCGGTTTGGCTGACTCGCTGCTCATGGTATATATTTCACCATCAAATCCAAAACAGAGGGTACCGTTGCCGGCTACAGAGAGGAAGCGCACCGGATGCTCTTTGAAGCTGGTCAGCTGTTTCATAGCCGAGGGATTGTCGAGTGATGAGGCAAACACATTGTATGAGCCTCCCTTTTCACTGAGGAAGTAGAAGGATTTTCCGTCAGGGGCATAAAATGGGTCGGTATCCTCTCCCGGACGCTCAATCAGTTTGCGAATGGTGTTTGAACGGATATCATACTCCAGAATATCGCGTGTAACCGATGAGGTGTGTTTTTTGCGCCAGGTGTTTTCAAAACCTTTCAAATCCTGGTAGATAAATTTATTACCTGTTTTATCAAAGTTGATTTTTTCTGCCGGAAAGGCAATGATCTGTTCCGGTCTTCCGCCGGTAACGGGCACTTTGTACACCTCAATCAGCCTTGCAGTGGGGAAGAGTGCGCTCTGCACTGGATCCTGGTAGTGGGCGGTGAAAACGACATGTTTACCGTCAGGTGTGAATGTGCTCAATGTTTCGTTAGAAGAGTGATAGGTGAGCCTTTTGGCTGCGCCGCCATTCGCAGACATGATGTAGATATCACGTGATCCTCCGTGCCGGTCGCTCATAAAGGCAATGGATTTGCCATCGGGCGACCAGATGGGATTGCTGTCGAAAGCTTCATGCGTGGTCAGGCGTACAGCGTCACCACCGTTTACATTCACTTTGTAAATATCTCCTTTGTAAGCAAAAGCGATTTCGTTGCCGGAAGGAGAGATAGCGGGATAGCGCATCCAGAGCGGAGCTTGTGCTGACAAAAAGACACTAAAAAGTAGTGTCATCAGCGAAAAAAACAATTTTTTGTTCATGTTTGTCTTGGTTTTTGGGTTTTCCGTGACAAATATAAGGATTTTGGCTTAAGGTGAAGCACTTTTTTTGAAGTTTTAATTGTTTTTTCGCGAATAAAAAAATCGTGCAGTTGAAAACCGCACGATTCTAAAAAAAACTTTCTGCCCGGAAGGAGCAGTTTATATTTTATCCGGTAACAATCACTTTTTTGTTTCAATAATAATGGCGCCGTTCGCAGCTTTTGAGCCATAAATGCCGGTTGCTTTGTGCCCTTTCAGAATGGAGATTGACTCGATATTTTTAGGGAGGATATGTTCAATGCTTTTTACTTCTTTTCCATCCACGATGTAGAGTGGGGTGTTTTCCGGGTTGACACGATACTGGGTGACAACGACTGAGTCTTTTGCATCATTCAGATTGAAGCTGACAAGTTCTTCCTTCACGCCGCTTTTTACTCTTCTGTCGCCTGAGGGCGAGGAAATTATGACCACAGTGTTTGAAGGTAGCTCCGGGTGATATGACTCGACATCTGCTCCCTGCAGTCTGAAAAGGAAACTTTGTTTGATGGTGCGAGGTTGTTGTGAATGCGTATTGAATACAGAGGGTGGTGTGTTGGACAGGACCCTGGTCACTTCAGCTTTTAAGATGCCAAGAATGGGCTCTGCATCCACTTCGGCCGGACGAACGTTGGAGAGTGATTCGATAATTATTTCATAGACATTTCCTACTTTGCCGGTGGCAAAAGAGGCGGTAATCAGAGCCTGTACCTCACTGTCGATGGCAGCTACCGGATAGTTCAACTCTTTCTCCAGATAATTACTCAATCTTTGCTGCTCATCTGCTGCGAGCTTTTGGGTAACCTGATAAAATCCGGAATTGGACCTGTTTTGTGCCTGCAAAATAAAGCCGGTCAGAATAAACGATAAAATAATAAATGCTTTTTTCATGATAAGGAGTAAATTATGTTATTCTAAAATTTAAGTGCTTAACACATATTATTATAACGTTCAGAACCTGTATACTGTTTAACACTTTCCGTGAAATTGCACTATTTCATCTCTATCATCAGCTTCAGGTTGATTTGTCGTCCGGTGAGGTAGTTGGGGCTTCCATGCTGACTTCCCCAGATGTCAGACACCCAGAAAATAGAGTTTTCGTTTTTAAAATTGAAGAGATTGAAAACTTCCAGGTTCAGCCAGATATTGCTGAAATGGGTCATCCAACGCTTGCGCATGATGTTGTCAGAATCACCTACTAACACCCGCGAAAGACCGATATCCACCCGCTTGTAGTCGCGAAGGCGGAAGCGGTCACCCATATAGCGCGGACTGTGGGGTGGTCCCACCGGCAGTCCGTCAGAATAGATCGCTTTCATATGCACCTTATATTTTGGATTTCTGGGCAGATAGTCAGAAAGCAGAAGCGATAAATTATACCGTGCTTCGTTGGGGCGGGATATCCAGCCCGGAAACACTTTTAGACCCTCATTGTTGATATAAAAATCATCTAAAACATCTTCGCGGGAGCGCATCAGCGACAGATTGATCCAGGAGTCGGTGCCGGGTACCAGCTCACCGAAGAGTTTGAAATCTACCCCGGCAGTGTAGGCAACCGCATCATTTTTACCGGAATAACGGATTCGCACATTATCCACATGGTAGGTGGTAACCCGGTCGGCCAGCTTCAGATAGGTCTCAGTTGTAAACTTAAACGGTCGCCCATAAACCCTGAAATAGTGGTCGCCACCCAACACAAAATGCAGAGAGCGTTGTGATTTCAAATTGGGGTTAAGCACGATATTGATATTTCCTAAAGCATCAGAAACGGTATCGCGCAACTCTTTGTAAAAAGGTGCCTGGTAGTAGAGTCCGGTGGAGAAGCGGAAGCTGAAATCCTTGTCCCAGCGGGGAAGAACAGTCAGCGAGAGCCGCGGGCTGAGCAAAAACTCATCGTTCCAGCTCCAGTAGCTGGCACGCAAACCGCCAGTGAGGGCGATCATGGCAGCATCAGAATTCCACCGGTGGGTATCTTGAATGTAGGCCGACGAGCGCAGACTGCTCAGATCCTGTTTGGAGTTCATATTGTAGAAAAGCTCGAAGCTTTCCGGTTTGTGCGGCAGAGAATAGCCGGCTGAATCGCGCCATTCCCACTCCCTGATTTTGTCGGAAATAATCTCCTGTTGCACGGATGCTCCCCATTTAAGGGTATGCCCGGATTTGATCCATTCCCCTTTATGTGTAATGGCAGCTACGGTAGCTTTCAGTCGGTTACGTGCATGTTCGTGATAAGATCCGTTGCCCAGAGTTTCGCCTTCAACCACTTCGCCATCTTCCATTTTTAACTCGGAAAGCACATAGTCTCCGGTGATATCGAAGGTCTCATTCTCATTGGAATGAAAATAGGAAGCCCCCAGACTCATATTCAGATTTTCGCGCAGCTTGTATTTAGCTGAAAAAGCTCCAAATACAGTTTGGAAAAGGTCTTTTTCCTGACCGTTGAAAAATATAGTCAGTTTTTCGGCCATGTCGAAGGTGCCAAAACGGGTTTCCCGGGTCTCAGGAATAAATGTGTAGTTGTTACGCGAGAAATTGCCTAACAGTGAAAGTTCCAGTCTGGGAGTGAGATCATAGGTGAGATAGGTCTGATAATCCACAAAGTTGGGCTTGTAAGATCCCTTCGTGTCGAGCGTGCCGAGCAGGTAGCGCGAGGTTTTGTAGCGCACCCCGTGCATCTGATTAAACTTTTTCCCGGCAGTGGCTGCATAGGCTGAAGCACCCAGCAGACTCAGCATAGCACTGGCTTCATTTTTCGCCGGCTTTTTATAATAAACATCCAGCACGGATGACATTTTATCTCCATACTCTGCATTGAATCCACCCGAGGAGAAAGCCACGCTGCCCACCATATCAGGATTGATAAAGCTGAGACCCTCCTGCTGTCCGGCCCGGATTAACAGCGGACGATAAATTTCAGTACCATTAACATAGACAATGTTTTCATCAAAACTACCACCGCGCACATTGTATTGCGAGCTCAGCTCATTGTTGGTGGTCACTCCGGCAAAATTGAGCAGCAGCGATTCAAAGTTGCCACTTGCATTGGGGATTACCCGGTATTTTTCAGCATCGATACTCTCCATATTGGAGGAGCTGCGACGGGTCACTGTCACCTGCACGGCATCCAATTCGTGCGATTGAGCAGGCAAAGCAACAGTAATCTGAACCACCTGTTTGCCCTTTTGAATCGTGTGAGTAATGGATTCATAACCCAGGTGGGAGAAAACAATTTTTACCGAATCGATGATCGGAATCGAAATGTCGTAGTAGCCGTTGGCGTTGGAAGTGGTGCCTTCGGTCATTCCTTCGAAGCGAACAGAAGCTCCCACAATCCCACGATTGTTTTCATCAATTACATAGCCATAGATACGTACATTGTGCTTTTGCGCAGCAAGTGACAGCAGCGTAAACATTGAAAAAAACACAAGTACAAAACGAAGTCTCATTATAATTCCGGTTCTCTTTTATATAATATTATGTATAGTCCTGATTTAAACGACAGCTTTCCGGTTTTATTGATTTTCCGGCCGATTAATTTTTTATTTATTATCTTCAATCTTAATCCGGGACGTTCGGGCAACTAATTCCTACACCCTTTTTCAACCAAATTGCCATATAATCGTTATATTTGCAAAGATATAAGGAAAATAATTATGAAACTATACGAACCGCTGACAATTAAGTCGCTTACTTTACCCAATCGTTGGGTAATGTCGCCTATGTGTATGTATTCTGCCGAAAATGGGCTGGCAGATGATTTTCATTTTACGCACTATCTGAGCCGTGCTCAGGGTGGGGTAGGATTAATTATTGTGGAAGCAACCGGTGTGCTGCCCGAAGGTCGCATCACTCCCCGTTGCCTGGGGCTCTGGAATGAGGAGCAGGCAGAGGCTTTGAAGCGAATTGTGGATGCTGTGCACCTGCACACACCTGCTAAAATGGGTATTCAGCTGAATCACTCCGGACGGAAAGGTTCCACTTTGAGTGGAAATCAGATAGGGGCGGAACAGGGAGGCTGGCACCCGAAAGGGCCGAGTGCTATCCCGTTTCAACCGGGAGATGTGGTGCCCGGAGTGCTTGATAAAGAGGAGTTAAAGCAGATTATAGCAGCATTTAAAGAGGCTGCAGCTAGGGCTATAAAAGCCGGTTTTGATCTGGTTGAGATTCATGCGGCACACGGTTATTTACTGCATGAGTTTTTATCACCCGTTTCTAATCAAAGAGAAGATGAGTATGGAGGCAGCTTTGAAAACCGCATTCGCCTGCTGCTGGAGGTGATTGAGGCAGTTCAGACGGTTTTGCCGGATGAGATGCCCTTAGTAGTAAGGATATCCGGCACTGAATATGCCGAAAATGGCGGTTGGGACATCGAAGAGAGTGTTCGTCTGGCAAAAATTATGAAGGATAAAGGAGTTGATCTGATCGATGTCTCATCGGGAGGCAATATTTATGATGCTAAAACTACCCCTTACTCGGTGTTTCACAATAAAATTTCGAGCCAGATAAAAAACAGTACCGGCATCATGACCGGAACGGTGGGTTTGATAGAAACGGCTGCCAAAGCCGAAGAGATTTTGCAAGCCGGTGAAGCAGATCTGATTTGGGTGGGGCGCGCCCTTTTGCGTAACCCTTACCTGCCGGTTCTGGAGAGTTTTGCACATGGTGCCGAATGCTTTTTCCCGACTCAATATCACCGCGGTAAGCCGCTTGTATGAGTAAAAAACTGAAGACCATACTGACCACTTTCAACGCCAAGTATATTCATACTTCCCTGGCGTTGCGGTGGCTTTATGTGGCTAATAAAGAACGCTTTGACATCTCCTTTGTTGAGTACACCATTAAATCGGATCTGGAGCAGGTGGTTGATGAAATTCTGACTGCCGCCCCTGATGTGATCGGACTGAGTATCTCTATCTGGGGAGTGGAGAAGAGCCGCCTGTTTTGTGAGCGGATTAAGTTGAAAAATCCTGAGATAACTATTATCCTCGGTGGACCGGAGGTGAGCTACGAAC